>JADLEA010000471.1 GCA_020846365.1 Bacteroidota bacterium | reverse complement strand
TGATTGACATTCTCGTATCTTCGCGCAATATTCCATAGGGATGACCGACAAGGACGGATGAACACGTGAAGACCTACTGTGCCATTATCGGAGACATGAACAAATCGCGATCGCTCCCCCACCGGGGCAAGGCGCAACGTCGGTTGGGCCATGCCGTGACGAAGATCAACGGCGAATTCTCGGATGCCGTTGCTTCACCGTTTCTCATCACGCTGGGGGATGAATTCCAGGGTCTCCTGACCTCGCCCGCGGAGAGCTATCACCTGATCCGCCGGTTTCAGGATTTGATGCATCCGATTCCCTTCGCCTTCGGCGTGGGTGTGGGCACGCTCTCCACTCCCCTGAAGAAAGACGCCGCCCTGGGCATGGACGGCGAGGTGTTCCATCACGCCCGCCAGGCGCTGGAAAACGCAAAGCGCGCAAAGCGGCCCGTGTGGTACTCGTTCGACGCGGAGGAGGTACGCCTGGTGAACGCGCTGGTCGCCCTCATGGAACGGCAATGGCTCCGGCTTACACCCCGACAGAAACAGATTGTCCAGTTGTTGCACAACCACCCTGCCAAAGACGTTGCGCGCAAGCTCCACATCTCACCCCAGGCGGTCTCCAAGGCCGGATGGTCGGCCGCCGCAAAAGAGCTTGACGAAGCGGCAGGGTCTCTCCGCGCCTTCCTCACACGCCTCACTTAGCCTTAAAAGGTTGTTATCTAAAAAACATCCTTAATGGGTTTATTCTAGGAAATCCCTGATTGGAGGGTGATGGGCCTGATGGGCGTTCACGAAGCCACATATGCCGCCGCGCTGCTCTTCTGGTATGCCTTCTTCGAGTTCCTTCTGAAGCGCCTCTTGCGGAAAGGGCGGCAGGCGGAGGACCGCCCGCTCCGCTCCGTCGCATGGAACGCCGCAATCCTGTTCGCCATCCTCTGCGTCGGCACGTCGGCTGTCCTGACGCCGGGCATGGCCGCACTGTATGCCGGGTTCGTGGCGCTGTACGCCCTTCTGGACATCCCGGGCGCGCTGCGCGGAACCGCACGCTACGGCGCGGGCACCCTCGAACGTTTCCTCCTGAAACAATTCCTGATGGGCGCCCTCCTGTTCGCGGTGTGGCGCATCGCCTCCCCCGTCGCGGCCCATCCGTGGTACGCCTCCCTCGAAACCCACTTCCTGGAAATGTTCGGCAGCCGCACAGCAGGCATCCGCGCGCATGCAGCGTTGGCCCTGGCCGTTGCCACGGCATTCCTTTTCGTCGTCGACGGCGGGACCGTCATCGTCAGGGGCATTCTGGCCAAATTCCCGGAACTCTACAGAAGAGTGGTGCAGAGCGTGCAACCGGGCGACCGGGAAGAAAACGTCGGCGAGTGGATCGGCGTTCTGGAACGCATCATCGCCCTGACGTTTGTGCTCACCGGAAACTTCACCGCCCTCGCCTTCGTCCTCACGGTGAAATCCATCGCACGCTTCAAAGAGCTCGAGCAGTCCAAGGACTTCGCGGAGTACTACATTCTGGGGACGTCCGGAAGCATGATCGTTGCCCTCGGCGCCGGCATGGCAGTGCGGCTGCTCTTCGGACTCTGACACGGAGAAGGGCGCGGGCTTCCAGAGAGCAGCTTGCCGGGCCTGCGGAGTCGATCAGAATGAGTACCGCACTCCGATCCGGAGCCGCCAGCGCGACAGAAGCGGTTCGGCCACCAGAGGCGTCGTTCGCGGTGACCAGCGAAACCACGGCCGGCGTATCGCATCATGCTGGTAGATCTGCAGGATCGGCACCACTCCGTACGGAACGTACTCCACGATCCCCCACCCCGCATCCAGCAGATTCAACACATTCAGGATCTCCGCCTGGAACTCCAACCGGTGACCCGATGCCAGGGGAACGGACTGCCCGATTTTCAGGTCCACTTGATGTGTCCACGGCGTGCGGGGGCCGTTGCGTTCCGCGTATCGCCCGCGGTGGGTGGAGAGGTACTCGTCCCGGGTGATGAAGTTGAACAGCTGCTGGTAGTGCTCAACAGTAGGGTAGAACACACCGTTCGCTTCATTCACCAGATAGATCTCCGAGGTGCTGCCGGGAATATAGAAGAGGTCGTTGAGGGTCTCCCCGTCTCCATTCAGGTCCCCGTCGTACACATACGAGAACGGCATTCCCGATGCCCCGTTGTACACGAACCCGATGGAGGTCGTGTGTCCCGGAAAGAGCTCCCACTGGTATCCCAGTGCCGCCACTATGCGCGTCGACCTGTCAAATGATGAAAAACCGAGATGCGGCTCGTTGGGCTGGACTGCGGGGTTGTACCGCCACTGATCGTAGGGATTGTCCCACGTGCCGCTATTCACGTCCTTGGTCTCGCCCACGCTGTAGGCAAGACTTGCGAACACGCCGTCGTCGTCGGGTATGCGCTGTAACCGCGCAGTCAGGAAGATCGACGTGCCCGTCTCTCCGTTGGTCATGTAGGTGACGTTCGTAAACAACGGGCTGTGCGTGGTGTACGTCTCGCGCGCATCTCCGCTCCACTCCGGATTCAGAGTCCCGGAAGGTTTCAGATTTATGTTCTTGAAGAGAATCCCATTTTTGATCACCGAGTACACCGCCTCGAGCGACCCGAGAGTGTTCCACGGGAGGGCATGGTCAAGCGCCAAGGTCAGGCGGAAGGCCTGTGGCAGGACGAAATCCTCGCTCAGGACGAGGAGCTCAGAGGTCTCACGCAACGTCGAGCCGGACCTGGGCCTGGGCTGCGCATACGGATTGGACACGAACATGGGCACTGCGTTCGTGATCTTCACATGCACGGCGTCCAGTCCGGTATGGTCGAACAGGTTCCCAAGCCATGCATACGGTACGCGACCGGTGAAGACGCCGATACCGCCCCTCACCTGGATGGACCGGTCGGGTTTGGGTGTGACCGTAATACCGAACCTGGGAGAGAACATGGCGCGGACGCGGGGGACGCGGGATGTGGAGATATCATAGCCCAGCGGGGAGAAGGCATCGTGGGCGTCGGGATTTTCCCGTGGCCTGTCAGGAAACAACGGCACATCGACTCTCAGCCCTGCGAAGAGACTGACCTCCGGCGACACCGTCCACTCGTCCTGGATGTATCCGCTCAACTGCATTGCGCGCCACGCCGTGCCTCTGTCGGAGAGGGAATCACGCAGATACCGGAGTTCGTACGCCTGCGCCTGGCGCCGTTCAAGAGCCGCAGCGGAGGTGAATGTATATCTTCCCCACTGATTGGCAAGGAGCGTGGATTCGAACCAATGCAGGTCTGCCTGCGCGCCGATCGCAATGAGATGTCTCCCGGCGCTCAAGCTGGTGGTGTTTCGGATCTCCAGATGGTCCTGCGAAACGCGGTCCCCGCTTCCTCCTATCTCGTTCCCCGCAGTCAGGTGATTCCACCAGTTCAGCCGGTCCACCACGATCACATCCACGAAAGGGAACGGGGTCCCCTGC
>JADLEA010000470.1 GCA_020846365.1 Bacteroidota bacterium | reverse complement strand
GACTATGCTTCAGCGGAGACCGGCGTGACGCTGAACTTCGCCACGCTTCCTGCGGGCGGCGGCGAAGTTACGATCACCCGTCACAACAGCGTCCCGCCCGCTCCGCCGACATACGAGCTGCCTCCCGGCAGCGCGGCCTACCTCCCGGTCTGGTTGGAAATCACCTCCACGATTCCCGATCACGCATTTGCTGTGGAAGTGACCCTGGACCTGAGCGGCGTGACAGGCTTCGATGCGAACAGCGCGGTGATGTTCTACAATGAAATCACCGACAGCTGGATCCCCATGGCGGGCACCTACACTGCCGGATCTCCCAATACCTTCACATTCACCGCGACGCATTTCACGGCGTTCGGATTCGTAACCAAACCGACCCCGTCGTACAACCTGTTTGTCGGGAACACCGGGGATGCGACCTCGGCCGGAGTGAAGGCGCCGAACAACACCTGGCGAAGCGTCACGCCGCCGGCGGGAGGATACAACGGCGAAGATGACTGGTCCTGGACGGGCGCCCAATCCGTCACGTTCTACCTCGTGCCTCAAACAAGCACGATCTTCAAAGCGGCGTATATCATGCTCGAATGGGACAAGTCCATCATGACGTATGCGAGCACGGCATTCACGGGGATCCCCTTCAGCGCCTCCTCGGCGACGTTGCAGGGAAGCGAAGATCAACTGCTGATACACGTTGAGGGCTCCGCCGACATTACGACCGATTCCTACGTCGCAGCTATTACCTTCACCCTGCTGAAACCGGGACATTCACCGCTCCTGGTCATCGGGTCAGATTTCACCAAAGATCCTGCACTCTCCGTGTTTGTTACGCCGTACCAGGGAGAGGTCAAGGCCTACCTCGGTGATTTTGCCACCACGACAGGCCCGGACTACACGCAGGGTGACGGAAAGCTGGACATCACCGACCTCTCACCCTGGTCGAGTTCGTACTGGTCAGGCGTGGAGGGCGGACCCGGCATGACGAACTACAAGTCGAAGTTCGACATCGGTCCGACGACAAGCGGTTACGTGTACACGCTCCCGACGCTGGATGCCAAGATCGACTTCGAGGACCTGGTCGTCTTCTCCATCTCGTACGGCCTCAGTAAGCAGTATCAACTGCCCAAGGCCCCCGTGGAGTCGAAAGAACCTCTGATGATTGCGTCAGGCGCGACGACAGGCGCGGGAGCGGAAACACGCATCCCGGTGACGGTGTCGGGCGGCGTGGTCGACCTCAGAGCCATGTCGCTGGTGCTGTCGGGGCGTTTTGGCAAGTTCCTCGGAGTGGAAAAAGGAGCGCTGCTGCAACCATACGCGACACCGGTGATGCTCATGTCGCGCACGGAAGGGAGCAGGGTCTACGTCGATATGGCGATCATGGGATCCGACGTTGAGGCCCTGAACGGGGAGGGTGAAGTGCTGGTGCTGCGCTTCGACGGCAAGTCGACGGTCGTCGTTACAAAGGCCGACTGCCGCACGAGCGTGAACACCGCGATTGCGACTGAGATCAAGGATGCGCCGGTGGCCATCCCGACAAGCTTCGGTCTTTCGCAGAATTACCCGAATCCGTTCAACCCGTCAACGGTTCTGGAATATCAGGTGCCGACGCCTGCGCAGGTTGAAATCTCCGTCTACAACCTGCTCGGCGAGAAAGTCGCGACCCTGGTCAATGAAGTGAAAGAGCCGGGATACCATAGCATCACCTGGAACGCCACCGGGGCAAACGGTCAAACCGTGGCCACGGGGATCTACTTCTACCGGATGCACGCCGGTGATTTCGTCAGCACGAAGCGTATGCTCCTTGTGAAATAGGACCCTTATGAAAACCCATAACCCACTTTCCCATCTAGGGGACAATCTCATGCGTCTCTTGCAGAACGTCGCGCAGACGGCCGCTCTTGTGATGCTGGTGATTCTAACCGCAGGCAGTGCCTGGGGGCAATCAATTCAGTTGAGTCCAGCCGATCAAACCATCGGATGGAACGACAACGTGACCTACGATGTCACGATAACGAATGTAACACAGCTGCAGGCATCGCACTTCGAGCTCACGTTTGATAACACAAAGCTCGAATATGTGAGCGCCAGCAACGGCAGCGTCTTTGACGGGGATGCGTTCTTCAAGCAGCTCCTCACTACCAGCGGAACGACCAGCAAGCTGACGATCGATCAGGCTGTGGCTGGCGGGTCACCGGTAGGTGGAACGGGCACACTCACTCTTGCGACGATTGTCCTGAAGGGTATCGATGGCGTGTCGGGCAGCGCGCTCGGCCTCACATCTTCGCTACGAAGGCCGGACAATACGATCATTGTCGCGCCCCCTGCGGGCGGCACAGTGACGGTGAACAACGCATCGCCGGTCATCACAGGCATCGATCCTATCAGCAAGACGGTGGAAGACGACCCGTTCTTGCTGACTGTTACGGGTTCGAGTTTCACTGCCTCATCTGTCGTGAACGTGGACGGTGTACCGCTCGCGACCACATACGTGAGCTCAACGGAGTTGAGAGTGTCAAACGTGTCCGCCGGCACCGTTGCCGGGACCATTCCGGTGACTGTCGTGAATCCGGCCCCGGGCGGCGGAATATCGGGGGCCTTCTTCATTACTGTGCTTCCGGGGACTCCGACAACAGTGCAGGTGGAGACCGCTGCAGATGGTTCCGGGACTATTGCACCGGTACAATCGATAGCCTCAGGGATGACGCTCACCGTGTACGCTATTACCAGGACGGTCGGCGGGATCTTTGTTGAAAACGTTTCGGCCGATGCCTGGGCCTTGGAAAACGTCACGGGTACCGTGGTGTCCGGTGACCTGGTCCCTGCAGGAGATGGAAAGAGCGCCGTCTTCACGGCCCATGGTATCGGAACTGCGACGATCAAGGCGACTTCGGGTGCACTGACCACGACCAGTTCGGGCACTATCACCGTGACTCCGGGAACTCCGGCAAAGCTGGCATTCGCCCAACAGCCCACGACTGCTGTTGCGGGTGTCATCATTAGTCCGCCGATCACCGCTAGAATCGAGGATGCGGCCGGGAACCTGGTGACGGAAGAGACGCGTCCCATACATATCCAGATAGAGAACAACCCCGGGTCCGGCATTCTGAACGGGACACAGGACGTGAACGCCGTCGGTGGCATCGCGACATTCAACGACATTCGCACCGAAACGGCTGGAATTGGATATACGCTGAAAGTCTCGGACACAGCCGACCCTCCTCTCACCGTTGCCATATCAGATGCTTTTGACATTCTCCCGACTTCGGTGAACCACTTCAATTTCAACACCATTCCGAATCAAGTCACGGACGTCCCCTTCAGCGTTACGATCACCGCTATCGACAACTTTGGCAATATTGCCACGGGATTTGCCGGAACGGGTACTTTCTCTGCTTCGGCAGGATCGATCGCCCCTGTCACTTCGAATGCCTTCGTTGCCGGCGTGCTAACCCAATCGGTGACTGTAACAGGCATCGCGGCTGGTGTTACCATTGGCATCAACGACGGCTCTTCTCATACCGGCACGAGCAATCCATTCAACGTGACGACAGGAGTGGCGACGAAGATTCTCGTTGAGACCGCGGCGGATGGTTCCGGAACCGTCGTTCCTGCCCAATCGCTTGTCTCGGGGGGGACGGTGACCGTGTATGCAGTCGCCAGAGATGCCTCAAATAACTTCATCGAAAACATTGCCGCTGAGACATGGTCCGTTGAGAGTCCCAGTGGTGGCGTGGTTCAGGGAGACCTGGTCGCGGCTCCGGACATGAAGAGCGCTGTGTTTACCGGTCATCTTATCGGAACGGGCTCTCTTCTGGCTTCAAAGTCCGGGATGACACCGACAGGTTCGGGAATCATTACCGTGACCGTCGGTGAGGCCGCGAGGATGACGTTTGGTCAGAATCCCACAAATGCCGTAGCGGGAGTGCCTATTGTGCCTCCGATCACCGTCAGGGTGGAAGACGCTGCCGGGAACCTGGTAACGACTGACACCCGGAATGTGTACCTGGATTTTGGCAACAATCCAGGCGCGAGTGGTCTATTCGGCCTGAACTCGTTGTCTGCAGTTGGGGGTATCGCCACGTTTGACAATATCTATCTGGACAAAGTCGGCGTCGGATACACGCTGGTCGCTGCGAGCACAGCCATGCCGGCCCTGATAACCCCGACCTCGACTCCGTTCGATATTGCGCAGGGACCTTTGCACGGATTCGCCTTCAACGCAATCGCCGCACAGACCGCAGGAACTCCGTTTAGCATCACGATTACCGCAATCGATGAATTCGGAAATACCGTTCCGGGGTTTACCGGTTCCGTGAACCTGACTTCTACCGCGGGGGCGGTCACGCCGGCGGCATCCGGCAACTTCACCGCCGGGACCTTGACGCTGAATGTGACGCTCCCGGGATTCGGGATCGGCAGAACGATTACAGCCGATGACGGTGCAGGACACACGGGAATCAGCGGGACTTTTGATGTCACGAGCGCGCCCCAGGTGTACCTCAAAGCAGCCGCACTCACCTCATCCTCCTCCATCCTGTTCCCCAACACGAGCTGGAAGGTCACAGGATATGAGGATAATGACTGGTCTTTCGCGGCGCCAGCCCTCACGTTCACCATCGTCCCCGAACCGGGCATGATCTTCTCCTCGTCCGCTATCACGCTTTCATGGGCCGAAGGTGAGATCGAGTACTCCGGGGCGGCCGCAGGAAACATTGCGGGTCTGAGCTTCCTGGCTACACCGGGCACGAACCAGGTGACCATTACGTGCAGCGCTGCGGGCGACGTCGTTGCCGCAGAGGGGGACTATATTGCCACGGTCAGTTTCACGACCCTGAAGCCGGGACATGCTACCATGACCATTGCGGACGCCGACTTCACCCGGTCCGGCATCGGTGCATTCGCGGTGACGACCCACAATGGCGAAGTGAAGGCGTATCTTGGCGATGTCGCGTCGCCGATGCTGCCTTCCGGAGTCGATGAATCACAGGGAGACGGGAAGATCGACATCATGGACCTCACCCTGTGGTCTGCGAGCTACTGGTCGGGCGTCACCGGCGGCTCGGGCATGGCGAACTACAAGGTCAAGTATGACGTCGGTCCCACAACTACTGGCTATGTGTGGGGATTGCCGGTTGTGGATGCAGAGATAGAGTTCGAAGACCTGGTCATCTTCTCCATTGAGTATGGCCTGAGTGCCAATGCCACTCTGCCGAAAGCGGCGGAGCTCTCAAAAGAACCGGTGGAATTATCTCTCGGCGAACCGGTGGTGATGGGTAACGAGACGCGGATAGGTGTTATGGTCGGGGGTGCTGTCAATGACATCCGGGCAACACATCTCGCATTGACGGGCCAATTCGGGAAGTTCCTGGGCGCGGAGAAGGGCTCTCTCCTTCAGAACTACGCCACCCCCGTCCTCGTTATGTCCCGCAGCCAGGAAGAACAGATCATTGTCGACCTGGCCGTTGCCGGTCTGGACGCGCAGGGTATAAGCACCTCCGGCGAACTGGTAGTCCTCCGGTTCGAAGGAACCCCCGCGGTGCGCCTCACATCGCATGAGGTCCGGAACAGTCAGAACCTGACGCTGGCAGCGATCAAGGTGAAAGGACCGGGAGAGGCAACTCCCACGTCATACCGGATTGCCCAGAACTATCCCAACCCGTTCAATCCGTCCACAACTATCGGGTATGAAATCCCGGCTGCGGGAGAGGTGAGGCTGGATGTATATAATATGCTCGGCGAGCGGATAGCGACGCTGGTGAATGAAATCCAGGAAGCCGGCTACTACAGGGTCCAGTGGAACGGGAGAGACATGGATCAGCGCCCGGTGGCATCCGGCGTCTATTTTTACCGGATGCAATCGGGTCAGTTCAGCAGCGTGATGCGGATGCTTCTGCTCAAATAGTGTGATCAGTCACGGGGGCGTCCGGCGGTTCGCGCCGCCGGCGCCTCCCGGTTTCGTAGCTCAATAAACAGCTCGCGAAGAGTCGGCTGTCAGATAACCTAGAGGAGAGGGGAATGTCTTCCTTAAGAGAATTCTACCGGGTCGCTTGTGCGGCGACGATCACCCTCCTGTGCGCCGTATCCGCCGT
>JADLEA010000469.1 GCA_020846365.1 Bacteroidota bacterium | reverse complement strand
CGGCATCCCGCTCTCCTGCGAACTCGTGCAGTTGTGTGCCGTTCAAGATCACGACCATCTGGGAATTCGTGCCGGCGAGGAGGTGAACGGTTTGTGCCACGGGTGATTCCAGTCCGACATATGCGTAACCGGCCTTCGTCCACCAGACCTGCTCCACGGTTTTTCCCGGGATCGCCCAGCCGAGAGTGGCATTCAGGTCGAGGTAGTTGCGCGCGTCGGCTGACTGCGGCTGCCATGTCGTGAGTCCGCCGGAAACCAGCGGGGCCGGGAGTGTGGCGCCGGCGCGAGGGTGCACAGTTGATTCGCCGACGGCATCCAGCGAGCGCCAATCGCCAAAGCCCTGGATTCCCTGCTCAAAGGGGCCCGCGACGAGCCACACGGGTATGCTTCCATCCGTCTTCAGCGGTTGCCGGAACGCATGGACTTCCGCTTGCGCCTCACCATGGAGCAGCGTACCCGTCATAAACGCGATGCACAGCAGTGATCTCATCCCTTGATTCCCGTCATAGTGAAACCCTGGATAATGTACTTCTGGAAGAAGAAAAAGATCGCGATCATAGGGATCAACATCAGAAGCGATGAAGCCATGAGAAGCGCCCACTCGTTGGTCTGTTGTCCGACAAACATGGACAAACCCAGTGCAAGGGTGCTCTTCTCCTTTTCCGACAGGTAGATGAGTGGACCGAGGAAGTCGTTCCAGGAGAACATGAAGGTCATGATGGCAACGGTTGCCAGAGCCGGTTTTGCCAGAGGGATCATGATGTTCCAGTAGATCCGGAATTCTGAACACCCATCGATGCGGGCGGCATCCGCGATCTCGCGGGGAATGCCCAGGAAGAACTGCCGCAGGAGGAAAATATTGAAGGCGCCGCCTCCCAGAAACGCCGGCACCACGAGCGGCTTGAACGTATCCAGCCAGCCAAATTGCTTGAAAAGCACGAACACGGGGATCATCGTCACCTGCATGGGCAGCATCATCGTCGCGAGCAGGACGCCAAAGAGCATGTTTCGTCCGGGCCACCGGAGGATGGCAAACGCATAGGCGACCAGGGAACTTGATCCAACGATGCCGATCATCTGCAGCACCGTGACGATGACCGAGTTCTTGAGGTAGAGGAGGACCGGCATTCGCCTGAACACCTCCGCATAGTTCTCCCATCGGAACCGCGACGGTATCCATTCGGGCGGGATCGTGAAGATCTGTTCGTTCCCCTTCAGGGACGTGGAAAGAATCCACACGAACGGGATCAGGAACAGGAGCCCGAATACCGTGAGCACGGCATACAGGACAACGCTGGACCATCGGCCGCGGCGGCGGTTCATCTCCTATCCTCTCGGATCAGCTTCATAGTACACCCATCGTTTCCCCAACCTGAACTGCACAAATGTCACAAGCACGGAGAACAGGAGCAGCAGCCATGCGAGGGCGGATGCATAACCCATATCGAAATCATCAAAGGCCTTGTAGTAGAGATAGAGATTGTAGAAGAGGGTGGAATTCAACGGACCGCCCTTGGTCATGACGTATGCTTCGGTGAACACCTGGAGTGAGAAGATCACTTCAAGCACCACCCAGAGGAAGAGAACGGGGGAGATCATCGGGAGCGTGACATGGCGGAACTTCTGCCATGCACCGCCGCCGTCCAGTTCCACCACTTCGTACAGGTGCGGAGGAACGCTCTGCAGGGCGGCGAGAAATACGATCATGCGCCCGCCTCCGATCGACCAGAGACTCATGAGCACCAGGGATGGTTTTGACCACTCCGGGCTCTGCAGCCAGAGGGGTCCTTCGATGCCAATCAACTGGAGCGTGGAGTTGATGAGCCCGTATTGCGGATTCAGCAGCCAGAGCCAGAGGACGGACACCACCACGCCCGTGATGATGGAGGGGAGGAAGAACACCGTTCTGTAGATCCTTGCGCCCGTCGTCGCCCGGTTGATCAGGATGGCAAGGAAGAGTGAGCCGGCGATGCAGAGCGGGGTGCGGACGAACGTATAGTACAGCGTGTTTCCCACGGCGGTCCAGAAGTACGGGTCGCGCAGTAACAGCGTGTCATAGTTGCCCAGCCCGATGAATTGCGGGATGCGCAGCACGTCATATCTGCACATGCTGAAGTAGAACGACATCACCATCGGGTAGAGTCCGAACACTAGGAACCCGATGATCCAGGGGGACGCGAACACGAACCCCAGCATTGCCTCTCTTCGACCCCGTTTCGTCCGGAGCATAGTGTTGCCGGGTGTTTTCATCTACGGGTTGTCTGCGTGCATTTGGACAAAGTTATCATAGTCCTGTGCTTCGTCCAGGATTGCCTGGATTTGCTTCTGTGCCTGTTGCAGTGCAACGGCAGGTGTCTGGAGGCCATGGATCACGCGTTCTTGAGCGCCCGTTATTTCTCGCCAGAAGACATCGTGCGCGAGAGGGACGACGGACGGCGAATGGGAGAAGTCCATCATCCGCACGAAGATCTCCCTCGCCGGGGTGTTCATGAAGCGCGGGTCTTCGGCGGCATATCGATTGGCCGGGAAGAGGCTCTCTTCTGTTCTTTCGATTTCCAGGAGCTGCGACTCTTTGGATACGGCATGTTTGATGAACTCCCAGGCCTCGTCGGGATGTTTAGCCCCGCGGGGGATTCCCAGCCACCAGCTGCCGGAGACGGATGCAGAGGGCAGGCCGGGGAACGTCGGAACCATGGCAACGCCATAATCCAGGGACGGCTTGTACAGGCGGATCTGATCGGGGAAGCTGCTGTCCAGGATCATCATGGCCACCTTACCCGCGATGAAGCCGTGTTGATCAGCGAAGCCCATGCCTCCGAGAAACGCCGCGACATCCTGCTGCCGGTACTCCGAGTAGAAGCGCTCAATCCATTGCAGGGCCCCAACGACAGTGGAATCGGCCACCTGCACATGCATGCCATCCGGAGCCAGAAACTGTGCGCCCCGCTGCCAGGCCATGAGCATGAACGTCTGGACATTGCCGTAGTTCGGGATGAAACCCATGGTGAGAATCTGTCCGCGTTCATTGCGCCTGACAAGCCGCCGGTTCAACGCAAAGATCTCTTCCCAGGATTGCGGCGGACGGTCCGGGTCCAGGCCGGCCTGCCGGAAGAGCGCCCGGTTGTAGAAGAGTGCATAGGACCCTGAGTACACGGGGATGCCATAGATCTTGTTTCGGTACCGCATCTCTTCCCACAGGGACGGGAAGAACATCGTGGTGTCCAGCCGGTCCCGGCGGATATAGTCGTCCAGAGGCACAAGGGCACGCCGTGCGGCCCACTTGGGCACAGGCGTGATCTGATTCACGACGTCCGGAGGATTTCCACTCACGATGGACGTCAGGATCTTCTTTTCGTGTTCCTGCCACGGGATCGGGGTTGTATCGACGACGATCCGGTCCTGGACTGTGCTAAAGGACGTCGCGAAGTATGGGATGATTTCCTTCATCCCGATGATCGTCCAGTACCGGAGGTGCACGCGGCCATCCGCAGGCGTCTCACGTGTCATGCCGTCCGGCATGAGGAGCAGAAAGGCGGCGGCAATACTGGACACCGCTGCTATCCATAGAAGAAGTCGTTTCACGCCGACGTCATCGTTTGTGAATACCATGTGGTGCTGTTGTGCCGGGGGTTTTCGCCCCGGCAAAAGGTCGCCATGCTATCGGAGAAGCACCATTGTGCGCGTGGCGACGAATGCTCCGGAACGCAACTGACAGATATAGACACCGGAAGAAAGTCTTGAAGCATCGAACGACACCTGATGGCTGCCCGGAGCCATCGGGCGGTCGACGAGGTCGGCGACCTTTCGTCCCAGAATATCGAAGACGCGCAAGAGCACTGGTGACTGCGCGCTTGACCCGCCGACGGTGAATCCGATTCTTGTTTCCCCGTTGAATGGATTGGGGTAGTTCTGATCGAGTGCGAAGCCCGC
The DNA here is from genome assembly GCA_020846365.1 of Bacteroidota bacterium. Taxonomy (GTDB): domain Bacteria; phylum Bacteroidota; class Ignavibacteria; order UBA10030; family UBA6906; genus JAGDMK01. The sequence goes on along the minus strand of JADLEA010000469.1, from coordinate 486 downwards.
CGGCAGCAACGGCGGGTTCTGGATGGCCGTGATCAAGTCAACATCAATGCGCAGCGTCTTGACCTCCCCGGGCTCGAACGTGACATACACCTCATCAGATGAGTGCGCCAGAGGTTCGGCATCAACCTCGAGAAGGGACGTAGCTGTGGCGGAGCGCACTTCGCCGTGGCAATGCAGGGTCGCGGAGACCTGCGTGGACCGGGGATTGAAGAGCCGCACGATGAGTCCGTTCCCGGTCAGCGGGGCTTTCATCGTGGAGAGAAACAGCCCTGCCGGATTAACCCGGAGAAAGGCCGTTTGGCTGTCGCTCAGCACGCCCGGTTGGCCCGCGGGGAGAATGCGGTATGGGGCGGGAGCGTACGCAGAGTACGCGTGCATCATCGATGTGTCAGCTGCGAAGCCGCTCGTGGTCGTCAGTGAGTAATTCATAGAGAGTTCGCCGATGCCGGCTCTGTACGCCGATGCGGCGTTGTTGAATGAGACCAT
>JADLEA010000468.1 GCA_020846365.1 Bacteroidota bacterium | reverse complement strand
CCCAAGCTCAGTATCAGGGGGATAACGCGTAGGCATTCCGGAGGAGATGAAGCAGCACTATGGTACATCCCGCGGAGACCGTCCAGACGGCGGCCGCAATGAGGACGGCTTTGATTTTGCTTGTACTGCAGAGAACAGAGAGAGCCCACCCCACGGCTCCAACAGACCATAATGTAAACATATTTAGCGAGGTAAGCAAAAGAGTGCCGGCGTAGCTCGGCATCTCTCCCGTGAGAGCGAGAACGGACCAGGGAAAAACGCTCGTCTCCGTCGCAAGGGACGTACCGTAGAACGCATGGAGTGTTTCCGCGAGCCGCTCACACTGGTCGATAACGCCGGCGCCTACCGAAATGCTCATGAGCTGCTTTCCCCGGGGGAGATCGCCGGCTCCGAACGCCGCAAAGAGGAGATACCACATGAGCGCGCGAAGCGACGTGCTCACGAAGACCTGTACGGGGATCATCGCGACACGCGCCGGGAGGGCCGCATCCAGATCCTCTCTGACCGCTTCGCGTTCCGGCGCAGTGGCTGAATTCGGAAGGTGCTCCAGGGTTGCTTCGACGGCAGGGGAGTGCGAGAACACCTCGATCGCTCCGGCCAGCACCGCAAGGACACAGAAGCCGATCAGCCACCGCGGAGAGCGGCGCAACCGGGCGGCCGCCCGGGATGGTCTGAACGGCACGAGCCACGGGATCAGGTGCTCAGACATAGGTGAGCCGCCTGGGCTTTCCGTCGCCGGCAACCAGCTTCACGAACAGATCCTCCAGCGTCTCGGCCGTTCCTGTGTCCATCATGCCCGCAGCGGTCTCGCGGAGCTGCTCCATCCTGCACTCCAGCAGAGCCCGGCCCCGATGGATGACGCACAGGTGCGTGCAGAACCTCTCGACGGAATCCAGGACATGAGAGGTGAGCACAATGGTCGCGCCTTTCGCGGAGAGGGAGAGCAGCGCGTCTTTTATAGAGCGGGCTGCGACGGCGTCCACCGCCTCCAGCGGCTCATCAAGAATGAGGAGCTCCGGCGCGTGGATCATCGCCGCGGCGATGGACACTTTCTTCTTCATGCCTGTGGAAAATGCACGGATGAGCTTCGCATCGTCAGAGGGGAGGTCCAGGACTTCGAGAAGCTCGGTGGGCCGTCGCGCGCTGACATCCTCTCCGAGGCCGTGCATGTTCCCCATCCATTCCAGATACTCCCGCGCGGACAACCAGTCGAAGTAGAAGGGCTCATCCAGAACGAAGCCGACCCGGCGCTTCAACCCGGGATCGCGAAAGGGGGCGTGGGCACCCAGCATCTCCACATCGCCGCTATCCGCCTCTTCCAGTCCGGCGAGGATCCGCATCGTTGTGGATTTTCCTGCGCCGTTCAGTCCGACAACACCACAGATCGAGCCGCGCGGAACGCTGAGCGTGAGATGATCCAGCGCGCGGTGACCGCCTTCGTAGCTCTTGACGATGCCGGTCAGGGCGATGATGTTTGAGTCTTGTGCCATAGCGTTGAGAATTGTTCGTGAATGCGGCCGGCGGCGCGGGGTATTGCCTTAAACCACCAGATCGCGGCGGCTATGCAGGAATACAGTACCAGGAACATCTCGCGCTGTTCGAGTGCGGAGAGGAGGGCATACGGCAGTGAGACAAGGCCGAGTATCAAGAGCATCACCAGGCCCGCCGCCGCGTCCTCCAGTCCCCACCCGATCCGTGCGCGGGGTTGCTGCCACGACACCACATTGCCGGCGGAAAGCATGGGGAACAGCACGGAGAGCAGGTAGAGCGCGCATGCGGATGCCTCTCCGGGACCAGGCGTCGCCGGTTGCATGTATGCGGTCAGGATCATGAGCAAGCCGACAACGCCCAGGGTGATCAACGCCGTGGCACAGTTCTTTGCCCGGAGGTACAGGATCCAGTCCGCCGGGAGCAGTCCGTACGCCGTGAGCTGGCCGGGCCACATGTTCAACGTGTTGTTGTAGAACGGCTCAAGCGCTAGAAAAGCGGCGACCATGCCGGGGATGAAAGGGGAACCGAACTGGGGCCAGAGGGAAACGAACGGCGTCAGAGCAGCCAGAGGGAGGACGCGGACCAGATGGCCGGTCGAGGCAGCGCCGCGGATCTCGAGTCCGATGAGTCTCCTGCTAGCCAAGCCGTCTCCCCCAGATAATGCACGCGACAGAGGGGAGCAACAGGTAGAAAGCGAAGAGCCCCGCCCGCAATGGCTCGCCCGTTTGAGCGGCGAAAATTCCGCTTACGGTCCACTGCAACGGAACCGCTACAGCGAGGAAGTGGCTTGTGGACGCGGCGGCGGAGATGAAGCCGATACCCAGAAGCAGGAGAGCGACCGCGGCGACGATGGGTGCGGAGGTTCTGCGGCTCCGCGCACGCGCATACAACCCGGTGCTGAAGCAGACGAGGATCAGGAGACCGAGAAGGAACGTGAGTACGGCGCGGGACAGGATTGCGGCAAACGTGGCAGGTCCGACCGCCGATGCGGCCAGCATGGCGGTTCCCCAGACGACCAGGATTGCGGGATGCCGCATATGTGCCAGCAGTATGAACTCATACCGCGTCCGCCCCGCAACCGGCAGCGTAGTGGTCTTCTGCAAGATGCCTTCGAGCTCGCCGACAAAGACCCCCGCAATGGTTGCCAGGAAAAAGCAGGACTCCACCGCAAAAAGGAGAAGCAGGGGGGCCTGGCCCGACTCCGCATCCATGAACCGTTCGAAGTAGGCGCAGAAAAAGAGATTTGCCACGCCGAGGGCTGCAATGCCCACGCCCCACGTTGCAGGATGGCTCCTCCGTCGAAGCGTCAGCGCCGACAGCAGGAGAGCTCGTTCCGTCCGCCCCTCTACTTGCGCCATGGGTCTTCCGGGAATGACTTGTCCTCAAAGAGGGGGATCTTCATCGGTCCACTGGCCGGCGGCGAGAACACCTGGAATTGCGACGTGTGGTCGGGGGTTCGTACGGGGATATAGGCGTAAAGGGTGTTCTGCGGCAGGTGGATATCGAGCTGGGCCTTCGTGCGGATGGTGGCGAACAGCGCGCCGAGGGCGTCCCGCCGTAGAACATCGTGAAGGATGGCCGCATACCCGCGTCGTTGCAGGGTCAGGCGATGGAGTTTTCTCGCTTCGAGCTCCCGCGAGGTCAATCGCCTCACTGCGTTCGCGAACGCTTCGGCGGCGCTGTCCTTCGGCGTGAAGGATGGAGCCGAATCGTTGTCCCTGCCTGCCTGGTCCGTTTCCAGTTGTGACGGCATGACCGCGGCGGCAAGGATGAAGAGCAGCGGGGCAAGTACCACGCGCATGAAACCCCCTAGAAGTCCCTCCGCTTCAGAATCACCGCTGCTGCAAGAAAGAAGACGCTCCCGGAGAAGAACGATTGCAGAAACGGTCTCCAATCCATCTCCACCTGCATGATCTGCTTTGCTCCGTTCTCCTGCAT
>JADLEA010000467.1 GCA_020846365.1 Bacteroidota bacterium | reverse complement strand
TATCCCACGGTGCTCACGTCGATCCCGGAGGAACTTACCACCCCTACAGGCGCGGCCATACTTAAGGCCCTCTCCTCAGGCGTGCTCTCCGATGAGACGCTGCGCATTAAGTCCGTCGGGTATGGAGCCGGCACGAAGGAGTTCCAGGGCCTTCCCAATCTGCTCCGCGTGGTAACGGGAGAGCTCGTTCTCCCGAACGGCGCTGACGAATCGATCGTGGTGGAGACGAACATCGACGACATGAATCCGCAGTTGCATCCCTATCTGATCGAGCAGCTGTTGCAGGCGGGGGCCCATGATGCGTATCTGATACCGGTCATCATGAAGAAAGGGCGTCCGGGCATCCTGCTTTCGGCGCTCACCGATCGCGCCCGCCTGGACGCCGTCACCGCAATGATCTTCCGTGAAACCACCTCCATCGGCCTCCGCATACAGACGGTGGGCCGGAGGAAACTTCTTCGCCGCACCTTCTCCGTCAAAACCTCCTTTGGTCCGCTGGCCGTGAAGGCGGTGGAACGCAATGGCACAACGGTGGTCACGGCCGAATTCGAAGAGTGCAAACGCATTGCCCGTGAGCGGAATATGCCGCTTGCCGAGGTCATGCGCATCATCAACGCAGAACTCCGCTCATCGACAACGACACCTGAGGAGCACAACACATGAACATCCCGTTTCGCCTGTCCGCCTGCATGCTGCTGTCAGGCATGCTTCTGATTTCCTGCACGTCACAGAAGGAAGACGACCCTGCCATGAAGGACCTTGCACAGAAAGCGGCCCGGTTCACCCCCGCGCCGGTCAAGAGCGACATCTCGCGATTGTCACCGGGCAATCGCGCCGCCCTCGCGAAACTTGTTGCAGCGGCAAAGGTCATGGACACGCTGTACCGGCGTCAGGTCTGGAGCGGTAATGAACAGCTGCTTCAGAAGCTCGAGTCCGACTCCTCCCCGCTCGGGAAACTCCGTCTGGCATATTGGCACATCAACCAGAGTCCATGGTCGAGTCTGGATCACAACGAGCCCTTCATCGAGGGTGTCCCCAACCCGCGCCCTCCGGCAGCGAACTTCTACCCGGAGGATATGACAAAGGAAGAATTCCAGACGTGGCTTGCCGGGCTTCCGGAGACGGATCAGCGCAAGGCGACTGGGTTCTTTTATACGATCCGCCGCAATCCCGATCGCTCGCTTACAACGGTGCCGTACAACGAAGAATACCGGCCCGAGCTGGAGCGCGCCGCCACACTCCTCCGTGAGGCCGCAGCCCAAACGGACAACGCTTCCCTTCGCACGTTCCTGAGCAAACGGGCCGATGCATTCTTGAGCAACGACTACTACGAGAGCGATGTCGCCTGGATGGAGCTGGACAGCCCCATCGACGTCACCATCGGGCCGTACGAAGTGTACCTGGACGAGCTCTTCAACTACAAGGCCGCGTTTGAAGCATTCGTCACCTTACGGAATGACGAAGAGACGGCCAAGCTGGAGAAGTTCTCATCGCTGTTGCAGGATGTGGAGGACAACCTCCCGATCGCACCCGCGCTTCGGAATCCCAAGCTCGGAGGGATGGCGCCGATCCGCGTCGTGGATGAAGTCATGGTGGGCGGTGAGTCGCGCGCAGGTGTTCAAACCGCCGCGTTCAATCTCCCCAACGATGAACGCGTTGTGGCTGAAAAAGGCAGCAAAAGGGTCATGCTGAAGAACGTGCAAGAGGCAAAATTCCGGCAGATCCTCACCCCCATCGCATCCGTGGTCATGGCCGCCGATCAGAAGGACAAAATCTCCTTCGAGCCGTTCTTCACGCATATCCTTGCGCACGAGCTCATGCACGGACTCGGCCCGCACAATATCACCCTGGACGGGACGAAGACCACCGTTCGTCAGTCCATGAAGGAGCTGAGCTCTGCGTTCGAAGAAGCCAAGGCGGATATCTCCGCGCTGTTCATGCTGCAGCACCTCATGGACAAGGGTGTGCTGGACAAATCCGGCGAGCAACAGATGTATGCAACATTTCTTGCGGGCGTCTTCCGCTCGGTGCGGTTCGGCATCAAGGAGTCGCACGGCCGCGGCATGGCGTTTCAGTTCAACTATCTCGTGGATGCGGGTGCATTCGTGTACGATAGCACCGGGGGCACATTCAGCGTTGATTTCGAACGCATCAAACCCGCAGTGCGCGACTTGACCGGACTGATCATGACGGTCCAGGCAGAAGGGAACTACGCAAAGGCCAAAGAGTTGCTGGACACCTACGCAGTAATCCGTCCGCCCATGCAGAAGGCCCTGGACAGATTGAAGGACATTCCGGTGGATATCGCGCCGGTGTTCACCGTTGAGGAAGAGCTGACGCACGCACATTAGGGGACGGAGCAAAGTATGGTCTCACTTAAGAATGCTATTGTGTGTATCACCGGTGCCAGCAGTGGGATAGGCGAAGCGTGCGCCCGGGCATTTGCGCGCGAAGGCGCTGCGCTCCTGCTCTCCGCCCGCCGGAAAGAACGCGTGGACCGGCTGGCCAAAGCGCTCCAGGAGGAGTTCCACGTCCGAACGCACACGATGTTCCTGGACGTGCGCGACCGCAC
>JADLEA010000466.1 GCA_020846365.1 Bacteroidota bacterium | reverse complement strand
GGTCGCGGCAAACGCGGATATCTTCGTCGTTGATGGTAATCCCGACCGCGTGATAGCCCTCGCTCCGCAAGAGATCCAGAGCCGGCCCCTGACCGCAACCGACATCCAGTACACGCCCGGGTTTGGCAATAGCACAGGATGTCAGAACACGTTCAATCATGATCCTCGAAATGCTGTGGTGAGGCTCGGAGGGCGGTTCGGGATACGTCTGCTCCACCGTTAGTTCCAGGATATCCCGGAATCGCTCGATCGCCTCATTCGACATGGGGATCATTCGCACACGCTCGTTCATACTCATCCCTCCGTCATTTGCATGAATCACATCCCTGCATACGGACAGTCCTGTCCTTCAATGCCTCACACATCCTGGTGATCACCGGTCCCCATTCTCCGATCCGTTCCTGTCGAAAGAGTGAGAACGAAGGATACCATGCGCTCCGCTCTCTCGACAGCGACCAACGCCAATCCGGTATTGCGGAAACCAGCAGCCAGACCTTCCGTCCAAGCGCTCCTGCCAGATGCACGGGACCTGTGTCCGAACTGATAAGAAGATCAAGGTGCTGCAACGCGGCTGCGGTCTGGGCAAAGTCGGTCAAGCCGTCTGCAAGGTCGATAATGGCCCGGCGGAACGGGCTGGACATGAGCTCCTCCCGGGGAGTACCCTTCTGCAGGCTGTAAACCTGCACGCCCGGAATTCCCACAACCGGCGCAAGCTCATCCAGCCGGCAGGCCCGGTGGCGGTTATTCTCCTGAAGCGGGTTCCCGGACCATATGATCCCGACACGCAAGCGGCCGTCATCCACGATGCGGCCGGCCCACTCTCGCACGAGCACCGGATCGGCCCGGAGGTATGGGACGGCCGAAGGTATGTTCTCCTCCCTCGTATCGAACAACCGGGGGAGTGAGAGGAGTGGACAGAGGAGGTCAAATGGCGGAGCTCCTTCTCTGGTTGTCACCACGCCCGCAATCCCGGGAACCGTCTCGAGGAGCCGCGCAAGCTCGGGAGGGCTTCCCAGAAGCACCTTTGCGCCCCTCTCAGCGACCAGCGGTGCATACCGGACAAACTGGAGGATGTCGCCAAAGCCCTGCTCCGGATGCAGGAGGATGGTCTGACCCGTGATGTCTTCCCCATCCCACACCGGCTCAGCGAAATCCCGGGACGGCGTCAGGAAACCCTGGTGCTTCCAACGCCATTCGAATTCTTTCCACCCTGACGCATACTCGCCCTGGAGCAGAAGGACATCTGCGAGGTGCCAATGCGCGTCAGCATGTCCGGGATCCAGGGAGAGCGCCTCCTCGAAATAGCGTCGGGCCTCGTCCGGCTTCCCCTGCTTTCGCGCCGTCACGCCGAGTGACGTGGCAATTTCCGGCCGGTCAGGACGCGACTGCCGGGCACGCAGGAACAACTCCCGGGCCGCATCGAACTCATATGCCCGGAGATGGACCAGTCCCAGAAAGTACCCGGCCTCAGCCAGATTGGCATCGATGCGAAGCGCCTGGAGCAGCTCCTTCCTCGCCTCATCGTAGTTCCATTCACACAGGTGCACAACGCCAAGTCGCATATGCGCTTCCGCTGACTCCGGCGCGCGGGAAAGGAGCGTCGTGTACGCCTGCTTTGCCTCTCCGACTTTCCCAAGCTCATGACACGCCTTCCCGTACAGCATGTGAGCTTCAAGGATTTCCGGACGTTCGGTTCGCACAGTGGAGAGATCCTCCGCGGCTTCCGCAAACCGCCGCGCTTTGAACCGGATCACAGCACGGTTGAACCGGGCCTCATGCAGCGCGGGACTCACCTGCAAGGCGAGGGTGTACGCATCCTCTGCCTGATCGGGAGTTCCGAGCATTTCCAGCGTGACTGCCTTGTTGAAGTAGGCCTCAGCAAAAAGCGGGTTGAGCCGCAACGCGGCGTGAAACGCGTGAATGGCCTCCTCCGGCGCACCCCTTCCGCGAAGGGCAATGCCAAGGTCATTATGGATTTCGGGCGCCTCAGGAGCAAACCGGGCCGCCGCTTGCAGGAGCATGATGGCGTGATCGAATTCCCCGCGCTGTGAATGAACCATGCCGAGCAGACGCAAGACGCCGACATTCGATGGATCCCGCTCAAGCACAAACCCGTACACGCGCGCAGCGTCTTCGTACTTGCCTGCCCGGTGCAGGGAGATCCCCTCCTCTATGTGGTCCGCGAGCGTCATGCCGTCCTGCTTCCTTCCGCATGCTCTTCAACAAAGACGGTCAGCGCATCGCGTGCCGACGCCACGACGGAACCCCACGCCCCCGGAAGGGGCTGACGGAACAGGCGCATGGTGGGATACCAGGGCGAGTCCTCCCGATCGCTCATCCACCGCCAATCCGGATTGAACGGAAGCAGCAACCACACCGGTACCGCCAGTGCACCACCCAGATGCGCCGCTGCAGTGTCCACGCGTATGAGGAGATCAAGTTGTTCCAGCAAGGCAGCACTCTCTCCAAAATCCGTTATCTGCCCTCCGTGATACCGTATCTCGATATCCGGGGGAAAGTACCCGGCATCCCCGGATTGCGGTCCGGTCAGGATGCTGTGCCAGTGCACTCCCGGCGTGCGCAGCAGTGGGAGCAGCTCCACCGCCGGGATGGAGCGGCGCCGGTCATTCCGGTGAAGAGGATTACCTGCCCAGACGATACCGATGTGCACGGTACTTCCGTCGATCCGGACGCGCGGACGCCAGCGCAAGGCGGCGCCGGCGGGAGCGTGAAGATAGGGCACGTGGGCGGGGATGGTGGCAAGAGTCGTCCCCAGGAAATACGGAAGACTGAACATCGAGGTCGCGGCATCTGCGTGATGAACTTTTTCACCGGGGAAGAACACACCTACAAGTTCCTTACTCTCACGGAAAAGCGGGTGAAGCTCTTTTCTGCACTCCAGAATCACCTGCACACCCCGGGCTGCAAGCAAGGGAAGGTATCGCGCAGTATGAAGTGTGTCTCCGTAACCTTGCTCTTCCTGCACCAGCAGCGTCATGTTCTCCCGAAAGGAACCATCCCAGGATGGGAGCCCCGGAGAAGGTGCAACCGCCTTGCCTTCCGCCGTGGCGTGACGCCACGCAAACTCCATCCAGCCTTCCTCATACTCGCCCGATTGAAGCAGGGCAAGTGCCAGGTTGTAATGTGCTTCGGCCATCTCCGGCCTCAGCGCCACGGCGCTGCGCAGGGTACGGATTGCGTCGCCCGTCCGCCCTTGCGCCCGCAGGACCTCGGCAAGATTCACCAGGGCTTCGGCAAATGCGGGGCGGAGCTGGAGCGCACGGACCAACCACCGCTCTGCCCCGGACCATTCATCTCTGAGTGCCAGGAGGACGCCCACATTGTAGGAAGCGTCCGCAGAATCGGGCGCGAGTTCACAAGCCACCATGCATGCTTCCACTGCTTCGCCGTACCGCCCGCAGCGCGTCAGGAGCTCACCAAGATTGATGTGCGCGTCTGCGGATCGCGGGTTCATCCGGATTGCCTCACGAAACGCATCGATCGCCTCCTCGAATCTTCCGGCTGAAGCAAGTGCACGCCCCAGATTCTGATGGAGACCGATCATCAGGGGATTACAGGAGATTCCCCGTTGGTATGCGGCAATCGCATCCCCGGAACGTCCTCCCCGCAAAAGAACGTTCCCGAGATTGAACCAGATTTCCGCGTCGCCGGGATTGAGATCGGACGCCCGCTGGTACGCAAGGGCGGCTTCGCCGTAGCGGCCAAGATCGTTCAGTGCCTTGCCGAGATTGTACCAGGCATCCGCAGAGTCCGGCGCCAGCTGGATGCCCCGGGTGCTTTCTGCAAGCCTATGTGCCGCGCCTTCGATCATGGTTCGGTCATCCGGGGCCGCACAAAACGACGCCCCGCACGCAGTTCTTCAATCCGTTTCATAAGATCTGCATCATCAGGCCGCAATTCCTTGAGCATGGCAAAGATGTTCTCCGCACTATCCCGGTCTCCCGCATCGAGACAGTGCGCTGCCTGTTCAAGCTTGATCAGGATGATGCTGTGATCCCGGTGAACAAGGAACAATTCGAAGCCGGGCGGGATCTGTGCAAAACGAACCCCCTGGTTCAAGAGCAAGGCACTGAACACGCGCTCGAAGACCTGGGCCGCGGCCTGAATGCTCCGGTGCAGATGAGGAATACCGTCGCATGCCAGCACTTCCTGGATCACTTCGCCACGATAGATGCCGGCAAGACCCTGAAGGAAATGCGGATAGCCGTGCCCGAGAACGTCGTCATAACCGGTAACGGTACAGAGTCGGTCATAGTACTCTCTGAAAGGGCCCTGCACATCATAGGGAACCAGGTTTCCGAAGACCCCGATCTCCGGTGAGCCGTCCAAGAGCACCAGGAGGCGGTCGAACCACTCCTCGTCAAAGAACCAGTGGTCGTCATGCATGAGAATGTACCGTGTATGCGCCGGCACGCGCTTCAGGATGTTGTCAAAGTTCGCCAGATCATGCCCGGTGTTGGGCCTGGTCAAAAGATATTCGGGTGTGAGGGTGTCAATGAACCGTATGGCTTCGGGATCGTATCCGTTAAATCCGACGGCCAGATCGAAGCGATGCCGGTTTGCCCGGAAGGCCGCATTGAAGCAGTAGCGCCTGAGGTTCTTCCAGGTGCATTCCGAAGCCGCGACACACACGATCGTTTCTCTCATGGCGACCTTTTACGTTGGGGCCTGCGTCATTCCACGTGCTGCATGCGTCGGTCGTGGTGCATGCGGCCTTTCATCATCTCGGCGAGGAACAGCCGTGCGGTGCGTTCCCACGTCAGACCCGCCATATCCATTCCCGCCTGAGCACCGATTTCCCGGAGCTCCGTCCGGTGGTGATACGCCCAATCCAGCCGTGCAATCAACTCCTCCAGCTGGGGCTCCTCCCACACAGCCACCGGCTGTCCCCCGTGTGACACGGAAATGGACCGCATCGCCCTCAACGGAATGCTGTTCCGGTCCGTGAGAATGTCCCTGTGACCCGAGTTGTATGCCCCGATGACGGGTTTGCCGCATGCCATGTACTCCATGAGCACCAGGTTCGTTCCGCCTTCACACCGGTTGGG
>JADLEA010000465.1 GCA_020846365.1 Bacteroidota bacterium | reverse complement strand
CTCCTGGCACTGGCCCTGCTTTTCGCCGCCTGCAGCTCGCCGCAGAAGCAGTCCGGCGTGGACCTCAGCATGATGGACACCTCCGTGAGGCCTCAGGATGATTTCTACCGGTACATGAACGGCAAGTGGCTGGCGTCGTTCGAAATCCCGTCCGATCGCTCAAACTTCGGGATGTTCACACGCCTGTCCGACAAGGCGGAGACCGACTTGCGCACGATCATCGAAGAGGCGGCTGCGCAGAAGGCCCCGTCGGGATCAGATCCACAAAAGGTAGGGGATCTGTATGCGGCCTTCATGGACACGGTTCGTGCCGAGCAGCTTCGTCTGGCGCCGGTTGTTCCCGATCTGGACCGTATCCGGTCCGCCGGGTCCCGTGACGATCTGGTGCGGGTCATAGCCCAGAAAACCCTCGAGGGAACAAGCACTCCCTTCATCGTCTTTATTAGCCAGGATGCGAAGAGGCCCACGGCATACGCCATCCATCTCTACCAGGCGGGCATCAGCATGCCGGACAGGGATTATTACCTCCGCGAAGAACCCAAGTTTGCGGAGTTCAGGTCCAAGCTCCTCGCGCATATCGAGAAGATGTTCGGGATGGCCGGCATTGCAGAACCGGCACTCTCGGCAAAACGCGTTGTGGCAATCGAAACCGCCCTGGCCAAGGCGCACTGGACGAACGTCCAGAACCGCGACCGCGTGAAGACCTACAACAAGCTGGCGGTCGGCGAACTCGGAGGAGCGTTCAACTGGAGCCTCTTCGCCTCGGCGTCGGAATGGAAAACTGCCGACAGCGTCATTGTGTACCAGCCATCGTACATCAAGGCGTTCAGCGAGCTCTTTGGCTCACTGCCGCTGGACGACTGGAAAGCATATATCACCTGGCACACGCTGACATCCTGGGCTCCGTACCTCAGCAGCGAGTTCGTGAACGAAGACTTTGGGTTCTTTGAGACAACCCTCAAGGGCGTGCCTGAGACCCGGCCGAGGTGGAAGCGGGGAGTCGCGCTTGTGGAAAATCATCTTGGCGAGATCGTCGGGAAGCTGTATGTCGAAAGACATTTCCCGCCTGAGGCGAAGCAGCGGATGCTCGAGCTTGTCGGCAACCTGAAAGGCGCCTTCCGCGAGCGCATCAACGGGCTGAGCTGGATGGGTGCAGACACCAAAGCGAAGGCCCTCCTGAAACTGGAGAAGTTCAATGCGAAGATCGGGTATCCGGACAAATGGAAGGACTATTCCGCCGTGTCGGTGAAAGCGGACGATCTCGTGGGCAGCATCCGCAGCGCAGCGCGCGCAACCTACGCCCGCGAGATGGACAAGATCGGGAAGCCCATTGACCGCGCGGAGTGGTTGATGACGCCGCAGACCGTGAATGCGTACTACAACCCGGATATGAACGAGGTGGTCTTCCCCGCGGCAATTCTTCAGCCGCCGTTCTTCAACCTGGCGGCCGATGACGCCGTCAACTACGGGGCGATCGGAGCTGTCATCGGTCATGAGATGACCCACGGCTTCGACGACCAGGGCCGGATGTCGGACGGCGACGGGAATCTCACTGATTGGTGGACCGAAGCCGACGCCCGTGAATTCACGAAGCGGGCAGAGATCGTGGCGGCGCAATACGGGGCGTTTTCCCCCATTGACACCATGAAGGTCAACGGGCACCTGACACTCGGAGAGAACATCTCCGATCTGGGCGGGCTCACCATCGCGTTCCATGCATACCAGAAATCCCTGGGCGGCTCGACGCCGGACGTCATCGACGGCTTCACCGGTGATCAGCGATTCTTCCTGGGCTGGGCGCAGGTATGGGCCCGCAAGTATCGCGATGACGAATTGCGCCGCCGGCTGCTCACCGATCCGCACTCGCCGAGCGAGTATCGAGCCAACGGCGTCGTCGCCAACATGCCCGAGTTCTATGCAAGCTTTGGCGTGAAAGAAGGCGACCGATTGTGGAAGAGCGAATCCGAGCGAGCCATGATCTGGTAACACGCGTTCCCGAACGTTTACCTTGGAGCAACCCATGCCAGCCAACGGAGAATTCTCGTCACGGCGCCGTCAGTTCCTGCGCACCTTCGGCCTTGCGATTGCCGGTTTGCCTGTCGCGGAGCGGATACTTGCGTCCCCCGAAGCACCTCTGCCCCAGCTCCCGTTGCCTCGAAGGGCGGTGCGCATCCGGGGGAGTGTCCGGATCGATGGGAAAGGGAAAAAGGGGATCGGCGTGTCCGACGGTCAGACGATTGTCACCACGGCCTCCGACGGCAGGTACGAGCTTCTGAGCGACACGTCATCGCCTTTCGTCTTCCTTTCCCTTCCCGCCGGGGCGGAGATTCCGGTTTCGCCCCGGGGAAGCGCGGCCGCCTTTCGCCCCGTGATGCCGGATGCGAACGGGGAGATGAACGCATCGTGGGAGCTCAAGAGTCTGCCGGTGAGCGACGAACGCCATGCTTTCTTCCTGCTGGCAGATCCGCAGACGCTCGACATGGACGATATCGCGCTCTTCCAATCGACGACCGTGCCGGATGTCAGGGCTTCCGCTGCCGCACTCTCCGGAGTTCCCGCGTTCGGCGTGGGCTGCGGCGATCTGATGTTCGACAAGCTCGAGCTCTTTCCGGAGTACGAAAGGGGGATAGCCCAGACAGGAGTGCCGTTTTTCCAGGTTCTGGGGAATCATGATGTCGATGCCTTCGCGAAGGTTGATGAGCTTTCCACGGCCACGTTCCTGCGCCTGTTCGGCCCGACGTACTATTCCTTCAATCGCGGCGCGGTGCACTATGTCGTACTGGATGACATCATGTGGCTCGGGGATGGGTATATCGGATACCTCACACAACGGCAACTGGACTGGCTGGGTGCGGACCTCGCGTTGGTTGAAGGAGGCCGGCCTGTGGTCGTGTTCATGCACATCCCTTCCTACAACACGCAGCATCTCCGCACCGGCGGCAAACGGCCCGAACGTTCGCTGGTGGTGGCGAACCGGGATCTCCTGATGCAGCTGCTTGCTCCGTACCAGGCGCATATTGTCGTGGGCCACATGCACGAGACGGAACACCTGTACACGGCCAATACGCACATTCATGTGTGCGGCGCAGTGTGTGGCGCATGGTGGAGCGGTCCCATCTGCGGGGACGGAACGCCCAACGGTTACGGGATCTATGAGGTTCGGGGCGAAGAGGTTCGCTGGCGCTACAAAGGAACCGGCATGCCGCTTGATGAACAGATACGGCTCTATCCTCGCGGGACAGACCCCGGTAATCCGGGAGCGATCCTGGCCAACATCTGGGATTGGGATCAGGGGTGGACCGTGACCTGGTATGAAAACGGCATCCGGAAAGGAGAGATGCCGCATGTGCGGAGAACCGATCCTCTCTCTGAGAAACTGCACGCAGGCCCCAAACTCCCGGCCAAGCACACGTGGGTCGAGCCGTACGTGACGGATCATATGTTCCAGGCCGTACCGGAAAGCCCCGAGGCAGCCGTGGTGATCGAAGCGAAAGACCGCTTCGGCCGGGTCATGACGGTAAAAAGCTGAAGAACCGGCCCTGGCCGGCGGGGATCCGCGCGCAACTGATGCGCGACGTTTACGTACACCCTAGTATGACGTTTTGAAATGACCCGGAGGCATCCATGAAGCCAGAAAGCCACATTCAGCTTGTCGGTATTCTCCATCTCGTGCACAGCGGACTCATGATCCTGATCGGACTGTTTCTGTTCGGTCTCCTGACGGGGATCGGCGTATTCACCGGCGATGAGGACGCATTTCTTGTGTTAGGCATCGTCGGTTCCGTGGCGATCGGGATACTTTTCTTTCTGTCGGTGCCGGGGATCATCGGCGGCATCGCCTTGCTGCGCCATGCCAGCTGGTCCAGGATTTTCATGATTGTGCTGGGCGCTCTCAAACTGATCGATATCCCCTTGGGGACGGCATTGGGCGTCTACACCATCTACGCGCTCTTGCGTCCCGAGGTCATCGCCATGCTGGACCGTCCGGCGAAGCCCACCGCCGTGGCGCCGGTTTGACTCCGGAAGACTTGTACAGCACCTTCGCTTCACCGCGGTTCTGAACCTTCGTCTGTTGGCTGAGGATCTTCTCACCCCGGGGCATGGGCTGCCTGACGTGCAGTCCGTCCCGGGGTGTCTTTTTGGGCCGATTGCAAATGTAAACGGTTCTCAATACATTTAAGTATGCGTATTCCTTTCTGCGTCTTCGTCCTGCTGGCCGGTCCATGGCTTGGACCGGCATGGTCGGTTCCCATTGTGGAGTTGGACCACCAGCGTGAAGCGCAGGTTGTTCCTGAGAGGGTAACCGAGCAACCCTTCACCTGCTCCAAACCTTCCGACAGCCATGTCGGCGATGAGGCGGCGGGGAGCAGTCTCGGAGACGTTCTTGAAGAGCCCCGGCAGTATCCCACTCGGGCGTTGACGGGCGAGGCATTGCCGCACCCTACGCGCCGCATGCTCATCAATGCCCACGCCTCTTCGTATTTGTGACTTTCCATGAGACAGGTAAGTATATCATGCTGTATCACACCTGTTTACATTCATGGAGAGTTCTCTCATGCAACCACAAACGGATCACCCGCAATCGGGGAAACGTGTGTTCTTGAATATCCTCGCTTTTGTTGTCGGCACCATTGTCCTGCTCCTGGCTGTGAAGTTCCTTTTCGGCCTCTAGGTATCGCAGCATTGCGTGGGACATGGTGCAGCGCCGGCGACAGGCGTGAAGGAGCAGTTCTCATCTTTGGGGAATGCCAGACATGGTCCCACGCGATGCTGTAATCGGTATTGACTTCGGAACGGATTCGGTCCGGACGCTTATCCTTGATGCAGCAGATGGCCGGGAAGTCTCGACGGCGGTGGAGTACTACCCCCGCTGGGGCAAAGGTCTCTATTGTGATCCCGCGGCAAACCGGTTTCGTCAGCATCCGCTGGATTATCTCGAAGGATTGGAGCGTACAGTCCGCGATGCTCTTGCAGCAGCCCCCGCAGGAACCGCAGGGACTGTCCGGGGCATTGCCGTCGACACGACGGGGTCCACTCCTGTCGCGGTGAACCGGGACGGGATTCCCCTGGCGCTCACGAGCGGATTCGAAGAGGATCCCGACGCAATGTTCATCCTGTGGAAGGATCACACGGCGGTCGTCGAGGCCGGGGAAATTAACCGGCTGGCAAAGAGTTGGGGAGGTGTCGACTTCACACAATTCGAAGGGGGGATCTACTCCTCGGAATGGTTCTGGGCGAAACTGCTGCACACCAATCGCTCCAATCCGCGCGTCAGACAGGCGGCGTATTCCTGGGTGGAGCATTGCGACTGGATCCCGGCTCTCCTCACGGGCAATACCGATCCGCACACGTTGAAGCGGAGCCGCTGTGCCGCGGGCCACAAGGCTATGTGGCATGCCTCATTCGATGGTCTTCCCTCGGAAGAGTTTCTGGTCCGTCTTGATCCGCTGCTCGCCGGACTTCGCTCCCGCCTCTACGCTGAAACCTTCACCAGCGATGTTCCCGCCGGAACCCTTTCGGCGGAGTGGGCCGGCCGTCTGGGGCTGAAGCAGGATGTGCGGGTAGGTGTCGGGGCCTTCGACGCCCACATGGGCGCGATCGGCGGAGAAATCCGGCCCTACGTCCTGACCAAGATCATGGGGACGTCGACGTGCGACATGATCGTCGCCCCGAATGAAGAGATGGAACGGAAACTTGTCAAGGGCATTTGCGGCCAGGTGGACGGCTCCATTATTCCCGGAATGCTCGGTATGGAAGCCGGACAATCCGCCTTTGGCGATGTGTACGCATGGTTCAAAGACGTCCTCCTCTGGCCTGTACATCAGATCGTGAACACGTCCGCGTTGCTGGACCCATCGGCACGAGCCGGGATTGTGGAGGAAACCGAGGGACGAATAATTGCCGCGCTCTCCGAAGCTGCAGCGGCACTGCCGCTGGAGGAATCCGGCGTGCTGGCTCTGGACTGGATGAACGGCCGCCGGACTCCCGATGCAAACCAGCTGCTGAAAGGCGCCATCACAGGACTGAGTCTGGGGAGCGATGCGCCAAGAATATTCCGCGCGTTGGTCGAAGCAACGGCTTTCGGCGCGCGCATGATTGCCGACAGGTTCAGAGAAGAGGGAGTGCGTATCGAGGGGGTAATCGCTCTCGGGGGAGTTGCCAAGAAAGCTCCGTTCATCATGCAAACGGTCGCGGATATCATGGGTATGACCATCGCGATTCCCCGGTCCGAACAAACCTGCGCTCTGGGCGCCGCCATGTGCGCCGCGACGGCCGCAGGTCTCTATCCGTCCATCGAAGCCGCCAAGGACGCAATGGGAAGCGGCTTCGAGCGGGAGTATGTTCCGAATGGTTCGCGCAAAGCTCACTACGACGCCCTGTACGAACGCTACAGGCGGTTGGGGACGTTCATCGAAGAAGACATCATGTCGGGATCCACACACTCATGAGCACCTTTGAAGAACTCAAACAACGGGCCTGGGAGGCAAATCTGGAGCTTCCGAAGGCAGGGCTCGTGACAAAGACCTTTGGAAATGCGAGTGCCATGGATCCGGATCGCAAGGTTTTTGCGATCAAGCCGAGCGGCGTGCCCTTCGAGTCGCTACGGCCGGAGGACATGGTCGTGGTGGATTTGCAGGCCAAGGTGGTGGAAGGGCGGCTCCGGCCATCGTCCGACACCCGCACACATGCAGTCCTGTACGCCGCCTGGCCGGATATCCAGGGAATCGTCCACACACACTCCCTGTATGCGGTTGCCTGGGCTCAGGCGATGAAGCCGATTCCGGTTCTGGGAACAACACACGCGGACTATATTGCCAGGGATATACCGTGCACTCTGCCGATGGAAGACGACCGTATCGCGGGTGACTATGAAGAAGAGACGGGGAAGCAGATACTCAACACCTTCCGGGCGTTGTCGCATACGGAGGTCACGATGGTTCTCGTCGCATGTCACGGTCCGTTCACATGGGGTTCTTCCCCCGGGAAAGCAGTCGAGCACAGCATCGCACTGGAACAGATCGCCCAAACCGCCTTTCTTACGCTGCAGATTAACTCCGACACGCCGCGCTTGAAGGAGACGTTGTTGCGCAAACATTTTGAACGAAAACACGGCTCTGCCGCTTACTACGGACAGGGTGAAACGGGACATGGGAGAAACACCAGATGAGAAATCTGCCGATCATCACGATGGGGTTGCTTGCGGTGAGCAGGGACTGTTTTCCCATTGAACTATCGCGGAAGCGGCGCAAGGAGGTGGCTGCTCAGTGTGCCCGACAAGGCATCGACGTCGTGGAGCTCGAGACAATCGTCGAGAATGAACACGACGTCGTTCAGGCATTGAAAGAACTTCAGGACAAGAAGGTCAACGCCCTGGCGCTGTACCTCGGCAACTTCGGCCCGGAAGGACCGACCACTCTACTTGCGCAGAAGTTCGGCGGGCCGGTGATGCTTGTGGCTGCGGCGGAAGACTCGGGAAAGGATCTCTATGGCGGTCGCGGCGACGCGTATTGCGGGCTTCTGAGCGCATCCTACAACGCGGGGTTGCGGAGACTGA
Organism: Bacteroidota bacterium; assembly: GCA_020846365.1. Taxonomy (GTDB): domain Bacteria; phylum Bacteroidota; class Ignavibacteria; order UBA10030; family UBA6906; genus JAGDMK01. The sequence goes on along the minus strand of JADLEA010000465.1, from coordinate 15,981 downwards.
AGGTACATCTGCCGCCCTATCCCGTCGGTACTCCCGCAGAAACGGCCGGGATGATCCGGGATTTCATCCCTGTGGCGCGCGTGACCGTCGGCCTTCGCAACCTCAAGATCTTTTCCTTCGGCCCTCGACCGTTTGATTTTCTGACCTGCCATGCCCCGATCCAGCCGCTGTTCGATCTCGGGATCGAAGTCATGGAGAACAGCGAACTGGATATGTTCGACCTGTTCCAGTCCAAGAAAGGCGACGCCAGGATCAAAGCCGTTGCCTCCGACATGGCAAAGGAGCTTGGTACGGGGAACAGCTACCCGGATCTTCTGGAACCGCTGGCGCAGTTTGAGCTCTCGCTTCTGGATTTCATGGAGAAGAACCTCGGGGCATCGCGGTACGCCGTGTTTGCGAACAAATGCTGGCCCGCATTTGAGAAGTTCTTCGGCTTCACGCCATGCTTCATTAATGGGCGGCTTGCTGCGCACGGAATTCCGATCTCTTGCGAATCGGACATTTACGGGGCTCTCAGCGAATACTGCGCATCATGCGCCACGATGTTGCCGCCCGCCATCCTCGACATCAACAACACCGTTCCGTACGATATGATCGAGGAGGCGCGGGAACAGATAGGAACGTACGATCCTCATGATCTCTGGATGGGCTTTCACTGCGGTAACACTTCTTCGTCATGCATGGCGACATCCATGATGAAGTACCAACTGATCATGCACCGGCTGATGGAGCCGGGGAAGGAGCCGAATATCACACGGGGAACGCTTGAGGGCCGCATTCGTCCGGGGGAGGTCACGATCTTCCGACTTCAATCAACTCCCGAGGCCGCTCTCCGTGCCTACGTCGCTGAGGGAGAAATCCTGGATATCGATCCGAAATCCTTCGGATCCATCGCCGTGTTTGCCGTCAGGGAGATGGGCCGGTTCTACCGGCATGTCCTACTGGAGAAACGCTTCCCCCACCACACCGCCGTGGCGTTCGCCCACGCCGGAAAACCGCTCTTTGAAGCGATGAAGATGATGGGCGTGCAGGATGTCGGCTTCAATCTTCCCAAGGGCACCCTGTACCCGACTGAGCATCCGTTTTGAAAGCAGCGAGACTCTACGGCCCGCGGGACCTTCGCGTGGAGGATGTCGCTGATCCACCTGCGCCCCCGCAGGGAGAAGTGCAGATACGTGTGGAGGCGGTGGGGCTCTGCGGGAGCGACCTTCACACCTACCGCGAAGGCCGGATCGGGGGAACGGCCGTTGAAGCTCCCTGGACTCCGGGACATGAATTTGCCGGTGTTGTGCATCGTGCAGCTTCGGGGCTTCGGGACGGTAACGGAGAACCCTTGGGAGAGGGAATGCTTGTTGCCGTGGATCCATCCCGACCCTGTGGTGCTTGTGAACTCTGTCTACAGGGGCACCCCAATCTTTGCCTGCATCTCCGGTTCTGCGGACTCTTTCCGGACGACGGTGCGCTCAGTGAACTGATCAACGTGCCAGCATCGACGTGCTTCCGGCTTCCGGAAGGAATTGATCCGGTTGCCGGCGCAATGCTGGAGCCGCTTGGCGTTGCGATACACGCCGTACGCCTCGGCGGGATCAAGGCCGGACAGAGCGTGTCGGTGCATGGCGCCGGCCCGATCGGGCTGCTTGTCATACAGTATGCACGTCGTGCCGGCGCGAACCCGATCTTTGTCGTTGAACGGCTTCCCTGGAGGCGGAAACGGGCTGTCGCGTTCGGGGCCGTTCCGGTATCGGACGGTACTGGGTCCCCGGTGGATCAGATCCTCTCGCTCACGAACGGGAGGGGGGTAGACGTGGCCATTGAAGCCGGATGGGCCGGTGAGTTGGTGCAGCAAGCCCTCGATGCGACCCGGTTCGGGGGCCGCGTGGTACTCGTGGGGATTCCCGATGATGACACGCTCACCATGCGCCACTCCACCGCGCGACGCAAAGGGCTCACGCTCATGTTCTCCCGGCGCATGAAGTTCACCTATCCCGAAGCTATCCAGTCTGTCCGGAAAGGGGAGGTGGATGTTACCTCACTCATCACGCACCGGTTCCCTCTCTCGGCAGCCGCCAAAGCGTACTCATTGAACGAGAGCTACGGGGAGGACGTCGTGAAGGTTATGGTCCTCCCCGATTCGCAACTCCTCGTCTAATACCCCCGGCGTTTTCACATGCCCCAGCGAAGCCCCGCATAAATCATCCTGCCGCCAAGCGGTCCCCACACAAGCGATGCATCAAAATACGGGCTCGTCGGATGGCCCGCATCCAGGATCGGATGCTCCTGCCGGAAGTCGAAGAGATTCTCTCCACCGACGTACAGTTCAAGGCCTGCGAACAGTGAGCGCGTCACCTGCACGTTGAGCGTGGCGAACGAAGGAGATGCTGACGGTGCCCGCAGACCCTCCGGGTTCGACTGCGTTGCAGGGATGCGCTTCGGCCCAAACCATTGCACGGTAAGGTCGTACGTCATCACCGGACCCTCCTCCTCTTCCCGCTCGGTGGCAAAGGCGATATTCACCAGCGCCCGGTGTTGCGCGTTGAGCGGTCGCTGCATCCAGGTGCCTCCCAGGCGCTGCCGGACATCCAGGAAACGGTACGCAATGCGCGTCTCCAGCCGCTCGACCGGCTGCATGTTCAGCTCAATCTGTGCGCTGTTCGCATATGATCCGTTTGCGACAGAAGCAAAGCGGACCTCCCGCGGGTACGAATCCAGGTCGGCGATCGTCTGGTTCTCGAAAAACGTACGGTACACGCTCAGGTTGATTGTGGCTTCCCGGTAGTCCACCAGGAAGTAATGCGTGACATTCACCCCGACATTCCAGGCAACCTCCTGATCGAGACCATACCCAAAACTGTTGACCGCGTCAATGGTCATTGACCGTGAGCTGGCAAACACGGCAGCGTTTTCGGCGAAGATGTTCGCGGTCCTGTACCCACGCCCGGCGACGCCCCGGAGAACCCAGTCTTCCGTCGGACTGTACCGGATGTGGAGTCGGGGAGCGAGCATTGTCCCGAACGCATTGTGATAATCGGCGCGTATGCCGGCCACCAGACTCCACTCATCAACAGGAGCGTACGTGTATTCGAAGAATGCTCCAGGGACACGTTCTGTTCGCTCATATGGCGTCCGTTGGAAGCGTTCGTCAAACCGGTCTACAAGAATGCTCGCCCCTGTTCTGAACGAGTGCAGAGTCGATCCGAAGATCGACTGGTACAGGAAGTTCAGGTAGGCGGTCTCCTGGAGGCCTTCGTACGATCTCAGCCCGTACGTGCCCGAGTTGCGATATCTCCCGAGTGACCACTGGACTCCGTAACTCTGATACGGCCGGTCCTCAAAGAGATGGCCAAGCTTGCCGCTGAGGCGTAGATATTCACTCTTCGTGCCAAAGCGGAATGACGAGGGGGATAGCGTTTCGGTGAGATCATTTGTGCCGCCCCTCCGGTCCTCTTTGACAAACTGGGCAACAAGCTGGCCCTCCCAACCGTCCTCCCCGGAGTAACTCCATCGCTGGACGGCATTCAGCGTCGTGAAGATCGGCATGTCCAGGAAACGATCTGCGTCCCGGTCCACCGGTCTCTGCTGCGAACTTGCATGCAAGAGGGTCATAGAGGCCCAACGCTCGTCCAGACTCTGGCGGAAATTGAAGTTTCCTTCGAAACGCTGATCGGCATTGCCATACAGATTGACGTAGAAGCGTTTCTCGTCTTCGTCATTGGGTTTCCGAAGATCCACGTCGATCTGACCGGTGATGGATTCATACCCATTCGCTACCGAGCCGATCCCTTTCGACACATTGATGGCCTTCATCCACGAGCCCGGAATGAATGTCAACCCCACGTTGGCCGTGAGACCGCGAATGTATGGCAGGTTTTCCAGTGTGGTCTGGGTATAGATACCGGACAGGCCAAGCATCTCAATCTGGCGCGTCCCGGTGATCGCGTCCGTAAAAGACACGTCCACAGATGGATTGGTCTCAAAGCTCTCCGAGAGGTTACAGCACGCGGCTTTGCCGAGTTCCTTCTGGGTCATCCGTTGAACGGACTCGGCGCTCAGGTAGTCGATCACCGTAGCTGATTGCTGTCCGACCACCTGCACTCCCTCGATCTCACGCGCCAGTTGTGTCAGGTACACCGTGATACGCCGTGATCCGGTCACCTTGATCGTGTCGGGCCTGTAGGCGGCGTGGCGGACAATCAGTGTGTTTGATTCCGGAACAATCGCGAGAGAGAATGCGCCGGCGGTATCAGTGCTCGTTCCGCGTGAGGTCCCCAACCAGTACACGGATGCGCCCACGACCGGCGTCTCCGGAGTGTCCGGTTCCTTTGTTACGACTACTCCCCGCAGGATCTCCTGCGCCGACATGGAGGATGTCAGCACGAGAACCATCGTCAACAACACGAATGTCTTCATGGCTCACCGTCCGGTCCTGTGGGCTAGTGCGTGGCAGCATGATCACGGTAGAGGCAGCAGCCCGGAAGACCTTCGTAGACGCTGTCCGGGGCCTTGAACGTCTCCGTGTCGTGCCCGACGGCGGCGATGCGCTGCCGGAGAGAGTCGGCGGTCACTGCGGTAGTGTCGAAGGCGACCTTGAGCATCTTGGAAGACTTGTTCCATTTGGCGAAGCGTACGCCGTCGATCTTGACCGCTTTCTCGATGCGGGCCTTGCACATGTTGCAGTTGCCGAAGACTTTGAACTGTGTCTCCTGAACGGAGGATTCCTGGGCCGTCGTGGAGCAGGTGGCGGCCAGGATGACGAGGGAAAGCAAAAGTGATTTCATGCGTTCTCCTGATGAAGTCAGTGTGTATGGATGGACCCAGTGATGCCGCTGCGGCAGAGTGCCGCACCGGTACGGTTCAAACCACAACCGATCAGATCAGGAGTTCGTGATGAAGGATAGTGAGGGGTGGTGACACGCCGGGCGGGGACGCGTCGGGAGAGGAGGAGGCCGACGGCATTGAGAGGAATTCCGTCGTTGCGGCCACAGGCGCGGTAGACAACACATCCATGATGCATGTCAGGGATGTGGTTGCTGAAACGGTGTGGTCGTCGGAAACCATGAGCGTCGTGACGGTAGTGGTGCAGCACCCGTCATTCGATTCCAGATCCCCGCAGCACCAATCCGGCTCGGCAGATCCAGCATGACCCAACCCCGTCTCTACGGGTGTTCCCGCACAGAAATGGGTCGAGACAGTCATGCCTGCCGTCACGAGACAGTAGAGCGAGACGAGGAATATGTGGGCAAGTGCCTTCACGATTATAAGAACGGATTCCGGCGACTCAAATGCAACGATTTCCGGAATGTGAGAACAGGGAGGGTCCCACCGCATGCCCTCCGGGCCGCCAGTGCGGGCGAATGGGAATCCACGGGGCTTTTTCCCCCGGTTTTTCGTATACTGAGGGAGTCCGAACTTCTTTCCTTCGCCACTAAGCCCTGAAGCGGCCTTTTGTGTCTAAAGGAGAAGGATGGCCCCCCTATCGGACCCATTCTAACTTCCTTGACCTAACAACTGGATGTGACCCATGAAGCGCTGGATGATTATCGCCCTGGTATCGGTTGCCGCAGTTGCCGCGGCGTACTTCCTCTTTTTCCGGGGCGACAAGGCAACTTACGAATTCAGACTGGACAAAATCTCCCGGGGTGATATTACCATGAACGTGACGGCCACGGGAACCATTAATGCCGTGACGACCGTCGCGGTGGGAACACAGGTCTCCGGGATCATCGCGAAGCTCTATGCCGATTTCAACTCGATTGTGAAGGAAGGGCAGGTGATCGCACAGATCGATCCCACGTTCCTCCAGCAGTCCGTGAAAGATGCATCTGCAAGTCTCGAGCGCGCCCAGGCACAGTATAACGATGCGCAGCGATCGTACGAGCGAACCAAGTCCTTGTTCGAAAAGAACCTTGAATCGCAGGCCACCTACGATGCTGCCCTTACAGCACTGGAGTCGAACAAGGCCGTGCTCAAGCAGGCTGAAGCGAGCCTCGACAGGGCCAAGATCAACCTGGCGTACGCCACCATCTACGCGCCGATCAACGGCGTCGTGATCGACCGGCAGGTCAACGTCGGTCAGACCGTTGCCGCGAGCTTCTCTTCGCCGACGCTCTACACGATTGCCAACGACCTGCACAAGATGCAAGTGCAGGCCACGATTGACGAATCCGACATCGGGCAGATCAGCGTGGGGCAGGAAGCCACATTCACTGTTGATGCCTATCCGGACGACACGTTCAGGGGGACTGTTTCCCAGATCCGCCTTGCCCCGGTGACGATCCAGAACGTGGTGAACTACACGGTGGTTGTCGATGTGGACAACAGGCAGCTCAAGCTGATGCCGGGCATGACCGCAAACGTCAAAATCCTGGTGGGGAGGGCGGAGGACGTGCTTCGTGTCCCCAACATGGCCCTCCGGTTCCAGCCCCCCTCCGATCTCATCGATAGCACGAAGATCAAAGAGCAACGGATGCCCGGCATGGGAAGGGACGGAGGTCCTCCTATGGGAGAACGGATGCGTACGGAGGGAGGCGGTGGTGGTGCGGAACAAGGTGCCGGCCCGGGTGACCGGCGTTCGAAGATGCGCGCACTCCGGGACTCGATTCAGGCGGCGCACGGTGGCAAACTGAGCGAAGAGGATCTGAGGGCGGAAACAAGGAAGGCGTTCGAGAGCATGCGCAAGGATGCGGAGCCCCCCGTCGTGTCCGTGGTCAAGCCCAGTGCGCGTGCGGGTGCCAACACTCGCTTCGGAATTCAAATCACGTTCCCGGAATACCAGAAGAGCGATGCCGCAGGCGTGGGTGAGCGGCAGCGTGGACGGGTGTGGATTCTCAACGCGCAGAAGAAACTGGAACCGGTATTCGTCATCACGGGACTCTCGGATGGCCGGTACACGGAGATCATCACGGAGGGACTCAAGGACGGCGATCAGGTCGTGCTCGGCGCTACGTCGAGCGCGTCAAATGGCTCCGGACAAACGGCCAGCCCGTTGACGGGCGGCCAGCGGCGCCCGCCGACCGGTGGAGGACCGCCGCGATGATCGAACAGCAGCACGCCGTGCAGAGCGGGCAGAATGGCACGCTCATCCGCATCGCTCACCTCGTGAAGAATTACCAGCTCGGGGAGGTCGAGGTTCATGCCCTCCGGGGCGTCTCGCTGGATGTGCAGCGGGGTGAGTTTGTGGCCATCATGGGTGCATCCGGCTCAGGCAAATCCACGTTTATGAACATCCTGGGTTGCCTCGACACCCCTACGAAGGGCTCGTACATTCTGGAAGATATCGACGTCAGCAAACTGACGCGGGATGAACTGGCGCATATCCGGAACGGGAAGATAGGTTTTGTCTTTCAGGGCTTCAACCTGTTGTCACGCACGTCCGCGCTTGAAAATGTCGAACTCCCGCTTCTGTACTGCGCCATGTCCAATGCCGAGCGCCATGCACGCGCCGTCGGCGCCTTGGAAAAAGTGGGGCTGGCTGATCGAAGCCATCACTTTCCGAACCAGCTCTCGGGCGGACAGCAGCAACGCGTCGCCATCGCTCGGGCGCTAGTAAACAATCCCAGTATCGTTCTCGCCGACGAGCCGACTGGCAATCTGGACAGCCGGACCAGCGTTGAGGTGATGGAGATCTTTCAGGAGCTCAACCGGATCGGCATTACCATCATCCTTGTGACGCATGAACCGGATATTGCGCAATTCACGAAACGGCACATCGTTTTCCGTGACGGCAGAATCCGGGCAGACAAGCCGAATCCCGCGCAACGGATTGCTGCAGATGTGCTCAGGGAAATGCCGGAGATTGACGAGGATACGGACGAATGAAAACCCTGAATATCATACGATCGGCATTCCGGGCGCTTCGCCGGAACAAAATGCGGTCCTTCCTGACCATGCTGGGCATCATCATCGGCGTAGGCGCCGTGATTGCCATGCTTGCGATCGGACAGGGCGCGGAGTACTCGGTGAAACAACAGATCTCGGCGCTTGGAACAAATGTCCTCATCGTGTTTCCCGGCTCCCAGCAGCAGGGCGGGCTCAGGGTGGGTGCAGGTTCGATGACGACGCTCACGGAGGAAGACGCCGCTGCAATCCAGAAAGAGTGTCCCGCCGTGGCCTACGTCTCCCCCGGAACACGTTCAGGGGGACAGGTTGTCGCGGGAAACCTGAACTGGGGAACGAGCATCGAAGGAACCGGTGCGGATTATCTGGAGATTCGCAAATGGACCGTTGAATACGGCGAGTATTTTTCCGAGCAGGACGTCAAAGGCGCGGCGAAAGTGTGCGTGCTGGGACGTACCGTCGCCGACAATCTGTTTCCGGAAAGCTCACCCATCGGCCAGACCGTGAGGCTGAGAAACATGCCGGCCAAAGTGATCGGCGTGCTTTCGAAGAAAGGGCAGAACGCGATGGGACAGGATCAGGATGATATCATCCTTGCCCCCTACACCACCGTGCTGCGACGCCTCTCACATTTCCCCTACCTCAGGCAGATCCTTGTCTCCGCAACGAGCCCGAACACCATCCCGGAGGCGGAGAGGCAGATCACCGAGCTTCTGCGCATGCGGCACAAAATCGAGTCGTTCGACCAGGATGATTTCACCATTCGTAATCAATCGGACATCGCCGCAACCGCGACCGCCACGACGGAAATCCTCACGATTCTCCTCGCCAGCATAGCCGGCGTCTCGCTTCTGGTGGGAGGGATCGGGATCATGAACATCATGCTGGTATCCGTTACGGAGCGCACGCGGGAAATAGGGATCCGCATGTCGGTAGGAGCGCGGGGGAGAGACATCCTCACGCAGTTCCTGATCGAAGCCCTTGTGTTGAGTCTGCTGGGAGGGATCGTCGGCATCGGGCTCGGCGTCGGTGGGTCGTATGCGATTTCCGGCCTGGCGAACTGGCCGACGATCGTGACCGCGTTCTCCATCATCCTCTCGTTCACGTTCTCCATCGCCATCGGCCTCTTCTTCGGATTCTATCCTGCACGCAAGGCGGCGCTTTTGAATCCCATCGATGCGCTGCGCTATGAATAGTGCATCCGGCGGGAAAGGACGTCACTCCTTTCCCCGCCGGCTTCATATCTGCTCTTTGGTGAGTTCCACGGTCAGGTGGATGTCGATAGGATCCGCCTGTTTCTGATTTCCGTGTCCGCCTCCCGGAGGTCCGCCGCCCTGCCTTCCGCCACCTGGTCCGCGTTCCCTTCCGCCCCTCGGGTTGTCGCCTTGAGGCGTCGTCCCTTCTCCCGGAAGCATCCTGCCGTCAGGTGTTCTCATCCCCTCGCTATTTCCGCCGGGGCGACCCTTCGATCCGGCATCGCCATTCGGCGTCTTCAATTGAACCTCAATCACGCCTCCACCCTCATATCCGATTCCGTTCGGATGTGCTGCATCCCGGACGAGCGGGATGCGCAACTCGTAGACCAGCGTGCCGTCCGTGTTGCCGATCTGCGCTTGTATCTGCTCTTCGCTGAGCAGAGAAAGGAGCATTCGATCGTTCTCCCCTGGACCCAGGATCTCCAGGTCCATCGAACGGTATCCTGGCCCGGGAGAGAACTCCGCGTCGCCACTCAGTTCACCGCGCTCCTGAGGGGGAGGTCCACCGCGAATACCTGCTGGATAGCGAATCCCAATGGCGCCTTTCGACTCCCCGGCGGGATCGAACCATACGGTCAGCCCATTGCGCATGATCTGCGACTGTGTTGCTTGGGTAGTTGCCGTTGCCAGAACATAGAGGTATTCCTGATCGTGGGCTGTGCTGAGGTTGACGCCGTTTTTCTCCGCGTACATAGGCAGCCCTCTCCAGTCCTGAGCATTGGCATCGACGGACAACGGTTGGTCACGATACGGCGAGAGGAGTGTGGTGTTTCCGCACCCTGCAAGGTGAAGCGATCCGAGAAGAGCCACCATTGCGACGGACCGGGGTGTTGGAATGACGCGCATGCGGGAATCCTTGAGATTTGTGGGATGGGCATCGTGGTACAGTATAAGGATATTCTACCCAAGGGGATGTTAAAGACTCGCAAATTCTTTGTGAAGCTTGTTAAGACTCGATCAAAACCCTCCGGGGGATTGCGTGACAGCGCGAGGTGCGATATATTGTACCATGGCATCGCGAAAACGTCTTCGTCCGCATATCATCTTCGTCGCCGCGATTCTCCTCGTGTCGGTTCCTCTGTTGGCATTCCTCCAGTATCGTTGGCTCGGTCAACTCAGTGAGCAGGAGCATCACCGGATTCAAATGAATCTGCAGATTGCTGCATTTCACTTTGCGCGCCTCTTCAACGAGGAGGTGGTCGCGCTTTTTCGCGCAGTACGTGAGGTCCCTTCCCTTTCCCGGGACGAATTGCCGCTTGATCTGACGATGCGGCTCGAAGAATGGCAGGCACGCACAGTCTATGGACCGCTTCTGGACTCGGTGCAGTATATCCGGCGGGCCCTAGGCGTTGACTCCCTCTGGACTCTCGACGGGATGCGTTTGCGCGAGGCCGGCATTGGGTCGGACACGGCACTCTGGATGTCCTGGGATGACGGTGCGTCGGGCTGGCTGCGAATTACGATGGGGCGGGGAGAACCGCTCTTTGTCCGGCGTGATCTGCAAGGCTTCCTTGTACCACTTGACGAAAGAGAACGTGGTCGCGATAGTGAGGGATTTCTTTTTGCCTGGATCAATCGGGCCTATCTCCGGGAGACGCTGATCCCGGATGCGGTGGGCACAACGTTGAATCCGGGAGGCACGGCGGATTTCGACGTCTGCGTGGTGACCCGCACCGTTCCTCCCGAAGTGCTCTACTCGACATTGCCGGGCGGGGATTCAATTCCTCCGGACCATGCAGATGTCCATGCCGGGCTTCTGGTTCCGCCTCCCCGTCCTCCTTCCCCGGATGGTGGACCGCCGGGAGAAGGGATGGCCGGCGGTGAAAGACGATTTGAAGGGTGGAGGCCCTTCCCCTTCGGTAGGGAAAGATTGGACAGCACCGGTATGGACCTGATGGCACGCCGACCGGAGGGAGAACGCGAGGGGAATGTGCAGCGTGCAGATGCCGTCTGCGAGCTCCGCGTCCGTCATCGCGCCGGGTCTCTGGATGCCGCCGTGCGTCAAACCCGGTTGCGCAACCTCGCGATAAGCTCGGGGATTTTGGTGTTGATGCTCGTGGCGCTGGCGATTCTGCTGGTGTCGTCACAGCGTTCACTGCGCCTTGCCGAGCAGCAGATTGCATTTGTCGCCGGGGTGTCGCACGAACTTCGTACACCCCTTGCGGTCCTCCAATCAGTGGGCGAAAACCTCGCTGACGGTGTCGTCACCAACGCCGCGCGCATCAAATCCTACGGCGATCTCGTCCGGACCGAGGTCCAGCGGCTGACGGTTGTCGCAGAAAACGCCCTTGCGTATGCGGGCATACATTCCGGGAGACAACAGTATTCCCTGTCACCAGTTCCCGTGAGTGAAGTGATCACGAAAGCCGTCTCGGGGTGTCATGCGATGATGATGGAGGCCGGTATCCAGGCCAGAGTCGAGGAGCAGGATCCCGGGGTGCGGGTGTCTGCGGACGCCGGCGCCCTTGTCTCTGCGCTCCAGAACATTGTCTCCAACGCCGTCAAATACCGGGGCGATTCACAGCAGATTGATATCACGGTCAGGAAGACCGGTCAGAGGGAGGGAGCGGCGGTACTGATCTCCGTCACGGACCATGGTCTCGGCATCGATTCCCGTGACATCCCGCACCTGTTTGAGCCGTTCTATCGGGGCAGAGCGGCCCAGGAGCTGCAGATTCGGGGCAACGGCCTCGGTCTCAATCTGGCCCAGCATGTTGTTCATGCGCATGGAGGATCCATTACCGTGCACAGCACACCGGGACAGGGAAGCACATTTATTGTACTGTTGCCGATCTATTCACCAACGGATCCACCGACATGAACACGTCCCCCCGGCCGAAACGTATCCTGCTCATCGAAGACGAACACGGCCTTGTGGTCACGCTTACTGACCGTCTTCTGGGCGAAGGCTACAGCGTTGATTCCGCTCCAGACGGCGTGCGTGGCGAGAAGCTCGCGCGCGAAGGAACATGGGACATCATCATTCTGGACGTTATGCTTCCCCACAAGGGTGGGTTGGAAGTGTGCAGAGATCTCCGGGGGGATGGGATCGCTACGCCCATTCTTATGCTCACGGCCAGGGGAGAAGTGTATGACAGGGTCGTCGGGCTCAAACTTGGCGCCGATGACTACCTGACCAAGCCGTTCGAGATGATCGAGCTGCTGGCGCGGATAGAATCATTGCTTCGCCGCCCCGCGTTGGCCCCCAACGTCCCTGGGTGCCTCACGCAGTACCGCTTCGGCAGCGTGGAAGTCGATTTCCGGACCATGACGGTGCGCCGTGCCGACGAGACGCCGGTCGAGCTCTCCGCGCGCGAATTTCAGCTTCTCCGGTATTTCATAGAGCACCGGGGAGAGGTGCTCTCACGGGAGATCATCCTCAACGGTGTGTGGGGATATGATGCCATGCCGAATACGCGCACGATCGACACGCACGTCACGTGGCTTCGGCAGAAGATTGAAGAGAATCCCAGACATCCGCAGTACATCCTGACAGTGTACGGAGTGGGATACCGGTTCGCAGGCTAGCCGCCCCTGCAGTTGCCTTCGCGGCATGGGCACAAACGAACGTCCCCTCTCCGCGCGAATGTACGTATACTGCGCGTGCAACGCGATCGGGATCCCTTCAGCGAAGGTCCTTACTCTGCCATTGCGAATCACCGCCGTTCACGGTATCTTGTATCCCGACATCCAAGCCACCCCACACTTTGTCCTGCGCAAAGGAGGTACACTCATGAAATACGGTCTTCTGGGGCTCCTCGCCCTTCTTCTGCTCCCCGTGGCCGGTCTCGACGACTATCTGAAAGACATGAAGACCACGAAGCAGTCGGTCCAGGATTTTGTGCAAAGCTCACTTGGCTATGGTTCGCTGTACTATCCCTCTGCGTGCAGCAAGATTTCCAAGGACAAACGCCCCGCGCTTGTCCGGGCGGTCGGAGAGTTCGCACGGGCGTTTGTGAAGACTGACGCATTCAAGAAATGGTATGAAGAATACCGGGAAGGCCGGAAACCGAAGGAGCCGGAGTTGATGCCGTTGAGTGCAGAGACGAGAAAGAAACAGATCGCGGACATGAAGAAGGCCATTGCGGAACAGGAGAAGGCGCAGGCAAGCGCCCCGGCTGACCAGAAAGCCATGTACAAGGATATCCTGACCTCCTTCCGCGAAACGCTGAAGCAATTTGAGAATCAGGACAAGAGCAACGATGCACAGATGGATGCCTACATCAAACAGGCGAACGCGGCGGCAACGCAGGAATACAAGCAGAAGCTGGAGAAGTTCGAGTCGGAATATCCTGCGGGAAATCCTAAAGCGCTTGTGAAGCGGCGTCTGCAGGAATTCCTTGATATCAGCGCGAGCGTGGATTACAGTGCCAAGCTTGTGAAGAAGGGGGACAAGTGGGAATTTGCGAACCCTGCCTACGAAAACAAAGACGCAAAATGGAAGATGGCATTCAGGGCGGGGAAAGAGACCACCGAGGCGGCCCGCGCATTTGCGAAGGAATGGTTGAAAGATCTCTGAGAAGAGGACTTTCGAAGGGAGTGACGTATGCTGAAGATCGGCACAAAACTCGGCCTCGGAATCGGTGTCCTTCTGACCCTGTGCGTCATCATCGGCCTCGTTTCGTACACGCAAACGGATACCGTGCGGGAGAAGCTGGAGGTAGTGACCCAGATCCGCGAGCCCGCAAACTCCGCCGTCTATGCCCTGGAAAACCGGCTGGTGGAAAGCGCGTTTGCGGCGTTCAGCTATTCCTCGACCGACAGTCTGGATGCGACAAAGGCCGGGATTGACGCACTCCTGGACTCGACCGCTGCCACGCGATCCGACCCCACACAGCGCGTACTGCAATCCACCTCCCGTCTGAGCGGACCGGTGCGCGCCGGTTTGCAGCGGGTGGAAAGGGCGGCCAGCGAACACATCCTTCTTCGCATGCATCTTGTGCGGACCATGGATACCCTCCATCAGCATCTGGGTTCGCTGGACCGGCTCCTGACAGAACGGATTGAACGATCGGTCCGTGAGGACGATCCCGTAGCCTATCGCCGATTGCAGGTCGTCCTGGGGATGCAGGTCCAGATCAACGCGATCACCAAGCACCTTGGCTCGTATCTTCTGACAGGCGACAAGCTCTTTGTCACGTCGATACGGAGGGCCGACATGCAGTTCCGCGAGTTCCTCCGTGCGTACCGCGTGCTGCTCCTCCGGCGGGAGGAGAGGGCATGGTCTGCGGAGCTCCAACCCCGGGCCGCACAGGCACTGGGGTACGTCAGCAAGGTTCTTTCCCTGGAACAACAGCGCAGAGAACAGCGCGCATCGTTCCTGACGCTCTATCGTGACACGCGGCTCCTGTTGAACGAAGGCCTCCAGACGCAGACCGAGCGCGCACTTGCACGCGCCAAGACCGAGCTCATTGACGCCGGCCGCGACGCGAACAGGACCGTGCTGGCAGCGCTGGTGCTGAGCGTGCTGGTGGGTTTCGGGGTGGGCTATGTCACGACCCGCAACATCACCAAACCGCTCGAGCAACTGACCGCCGTCATGCAAACCACCACCTCAGGCAGGGTGGCGCAGAAGGTCCGTATCGCGACGCATGACGAGTTCCGGCTCCTTGGCAATGCGTTCAATGAAATGACCGACCGGATCGAGAAGGCAGAGCAGGAGCGCACAGAAAGTCTTCGCCTGTTCGCCGTGTCCATGCAGCGCGCCCAGGAGGACGAGCGATCCCGCATCGCGCGTGAACTCCACGATGACCTCTGCCAGCGGCTCACGGGGACGAAGTATCAGGTTGAAGTCCTGCATGATCAATTGCTCCCCGCCAACAAACGCATGGCGAAGGATCTTGATGACGTCATGGAGGAGCTGGACCGTTCCATCGCCGAGGTGCGGAGGATTTCGTTCAACCTCCGGCCGAGCGTTCTGGACGATTTCGGCCTTGTGGCTGCGTTACGTCTGCTCTGCACGGATTTTCAGCGCACTCACGGGATTCCTGCCACGGTCGAGGTGGCCGAATCGCTTGGCGACGATATCGGCACGGACACAGAGATCGCCCTGTACCGTATCGCCCAGGAGGCGTTGAACAACGTCGGGAAACATGCGGGGGCAACCAAGGTCCGGGTTCATCTCACCCGCGGAGATGCATTCCTCCGGCTCCGTGTTGAGGATGACGGGAAGGGTTTTGAGCAGGAGGATGTGGTGAAGAAGCGTGGGCCCGGGCACGGACTCGGGCTCATCAGCATGAGGGAACGGGCGGAGCTCCTGGGTGGAGTATGCGAGGTGACGAGCGCACCCGGTACCGGGACTGCCGTGATGATTGCCATTCCATGGGGTGGAGAGCACAGAGATGCGAAAAACCAGAATACTCATAGCAGACGATCATGACGTCGTGCGCAGCGGCCTGAAAGCGCTGCTCCGGAGTTCTTCGTCCTTTGCCATTGTGGGAGAGGCAGCAGATGGTGAGGAGGCGGTGCGCAGGGTTGATGAGTTGCAGCCGGATGTGGTCATGATGGACATCTCCATGCCGAAGCTTGACGGCATAGGCGCGACGCGCCTGATCAAACAACAACATCCCGACGTCCGCGTGATCATTCTGACGGTCTACGAAGACGAAGAGTATGTCTACCAGATTCTGCACGCCGGTGCCAGCGGGTACGTTCTGAAGAACGCCGGCAAGAAAGAGATCTTCAGCGCCATCACCGCCGTGTGCGACGGAGAACGGTTCTTAAGTCCGGGGGTGTCACGCCTCATCGTGGACGGGTTCCTCAAGCGCGCAGAGGAACAAGACAAAACCGAGAAGCCGGCCGCGTCGGGAGACGCGCAACTGACCAAGAGAGAGACAGAGGTGCTGCAATACATCGCCATGGGATACACGAACCGGCAGATTGCGGAAACGCT
>JADLEA010000464.1 GCA_020846365.1 Bacteroidota bacterium | reverse complement strand
GCCGGACGATTCAAGGCCATCGACGCCATGCGACGCGGCCGGAAGTTTGAACCGCTGGATGATTCCCACGAACATTTCAACGCGCATCAGGAGCAACCCGCCGAGGTAGAGCCGGGGAGTATCGAAGACGATCAGTTGCGGCTCATCTTTACCTGCTGCCATCCTGCATTGAGCCCTGATGCACAGGTCGCGCTTACGCTTCGGGAGGTGTGCGATCTCACCACGGAAGAAATCGCGCATGCGTTCCTGATTCCCCCTTCCACTCTTGCGCAACGGATTGTGAGGGCGAAGGCGAAGATCCGTGACGCGCACATTCCATACCAGGTTCCGGATCAGAGCGAGTTGCCTCAACGCCTCGACTCGGTATTGCGTACCGTGTATCTGGTTTTCAACGAAGGGTACGCCGCATCCTCGGGCACCTCGCATACGCGCCACGATCTTTCGGGTGAGGCCATCCGGCTGGGTCGGTTGATCGCCGGGTTGCTTCCCGAGCCTGAGGTGATCGGTTTGCTGGCACTCATGCTTCTTCAGGAATCACGCCGCGAGGCGCGCACTTCAGCGGATGGAGAGATTATTCTGCTTGAGCATCAGAACCGGTCGCTCTGGAACCGCGAGATGATTGCGGAAGGAGTGGCGCTGGTGGAGCAGTCGCTCAGGACCAGGCGTTTCGGTCCGTACACGCTTCAGGCCGCGATAGCCGCCGTGCATGCCGAGGCGCTCCGGACCGAGTCCACCGACTGGCCGCAGATCGTCCGGCTTTACGATGCCCTTCTGGAGTTGGATCCCTCCCCCGTTATAGAATTGAACCGCGCGGTGGCGGTTGCGATGCACGAGGGTCCGGCTGCAGGACTTGTGCTTGTCGACGACCTGATCGCGCGAGGAAACCTGAACGACTATCATCTTGCGCACTCGGCGCGTGCTGATCTCTGTCGGAGATTAGGGAGGAAAAAGGACGCCCGGGAGTCATATGAGCGGGCCTTGAGTCTGACGCGCCAGGAGCCGGAACGGCGCTTTCTTGAGGGGCGGCTCAAGCAAATGTCGAATTGATACCACCCCACCCGACTACCTAGTGTGAGAGTCACGGGGAAGTGAAGGGACGCTGCCCGGGTCGGGTTCCTCGCCCCAGATGACCCAAGGACATTCAATAACAAGGAGCTACAGCTATGAAATTCATGATTTTGGTAAAGGCGAGCCAGCAATCCGAGGCGGGAGTGATGCCGAAGGACAGCGACATCCAGGAGATGGCTGGCTATCATGAGGAACTCGCGAAAGCCGGCATGCTTGTCGATGCAAGCGGATTGCATCCGACCTCAAAGGGATGGCGGGTCAGGTACAATGGCACAAAACGGACTGTCGTCGACGGCCCATTTACGGAGACCAAAGAGCTGGTCGCGGGGTACACGATCATCCGGGCCAAATCGAGGGAGGAGGCGATTGAGTGGACCAGGCGTTTCCCCAATCCGAACATGGACGGCTCGAACTGTGAGATCGAGGTGCGGCAGCTTTTCGAGCTCGAGGATTTCGTGCAGGGCGAAGGCGTTGAGCGGTTCAAGAGGCTGGAAACCCAGCTCGAAAACGGGAGGTGACTATGAAATACATCTGCCTTGGATACATTGACCAGTCCGCGTGGGCATCCATTCCGGATAGCGAACGCAACGCATTCATGGATGAATGCTTCACCTACGACGATGAGCTCAGGAAGAACGGCCATTTTGCAGGGGGCGAGGCGCTGGACGACGCGCGGAATGCGACGACGCTTCGGTACCGCAACGGCAAGCTCTCGGTCACGGACGGACCTTTCGCCGAAACGAAGGAGCAGCTTGGCGGGATACTGATACTCGAAGCCCGCGATCTGAACCATGCCATACAGTTGATGTCCAAACATCCCGGCGTGAAGGCAGGACCGTTTGAGATCCGGCCGGCTGCCGATCTTTCGGACATGCTTGCGGAGAGCGAGCGGCGACGGGGAGTGGTGCAGGAGAATCCGTGAGATGAAATCCGGGCGGGGCGCAAGTCCCGCCCGGTGTGTTTTTCCTTCTGTGAACTCGCCAGCGTCTTATCCTGCGCCGCCTACTTGACCAACGCGCATTTCTTCATATCGACGAATGCACCTGACTGTAGTCGATAGAAGTAGATCCCACTCGGGAGATCGCTCGCATCGAATTCGACATTGTGCGTGCCGGCATCCTGGTGGCCTTGCACGAGCCGTGCGACTTCGTTGCCCAATACGCCGTAGACTTTCAAGGAAACAAATCCCGGGGACGCGAGCGCGTACCGGAAAGTTGTCCTGGGATTGAAGGGGTTGGGGTAGTTTTGGGAAAGCGTGTATTGGGCCGGCCGTAGATAATCGAACGGATCGACGTCTGTTGCAGCCTCCTGCCGGTACTTGATCACGAGATATCCCTCCTCTGCAGTTGACTTGTAGGTCCCGCCGATGTACACGGAGCCACTGTCATCAATGGCGATTTGCCATCCTCGCCTGGCGGTACTTGGATCGATCGAGAAGGTCACATCCCAGACCGGATTGCCGGCAGGGTCGAATTTCACGGTGAGGCATTCGTGCTCGTAGGGTCCGTCACCAGTGTATCCTGTCAGGTAGACGTTGTCGTCCCGGTCGAGGGCAATGGCCTGGCACTCGTCTGGCAGGTTCCCAGGGGTGTTGAAGGTTCGCGAGCGAATTCTGTTCCCATCCGGATCGACCCAGGCAACTGCGTAATCGTACAATGTGGGATTGTCATATGTGTATCCTGCAAACACTATTCGATTCTGGCTGTCGATTTCCAAACCAGAGCCAACAAACACTATGGGGGTTTCAAACGGATGGCGATTGATCCACTGAAGCTGGCCGTCGGATGTATACTTGGCAATCACATGACACATGCGCATTCCCACGACCAGGTTGCCCGTTCGATCGAGTCGAAGAGTGGCCCAGCCAAATGAGTTCAGATACTGCGTCCAGAGAACATTGCACGCGCCGTCCACCTTGACGATCAAACACTTTTCAAGGTACGTGAAACCGCCATCAGTGCGATCTGAACCGCTGGCTGAGACATAGCATGATCCATCTGGTGCGACGAGGACATCTCCTACATCATAGATAGTTGAGTCGTCACCGAAAGAAATTGAATCGATCAGTTCGCCGGCGTTGGAGTACTTCAGGAGGATCAGCCGCGTGACATCGATCGCAGCGAGGAACACGTTGCCGGCGGAGTCAAGGCCAATTCTGTAGAGGCTTCCGTGACTGGAGTCTACAGAGCTGAACGATGCATCCCAGAGAAGCTCGCCTGTGGGAGAGTGTTTGGTGATTGTCAATTCCCTTCTATCATCGGCTATCAGGGCTGAGCTTGCCATGATGACATTCCCCGCATTGTCAATCGCGACGTCGTACCCGTAGTCCCACTGCCCCGAGGGAGAGTCATATGAGAGAATCGGCTCAAGGTTGCCGTTGGGGAGGCAGCGCATCATAGTGGCGTATTGACCGGTGCTGTCGTTCTGACCGCCTCCTGGAAGGTAATAATTACCCTCTCCGTCGAGGTGAGCTGCGGTGACCTGGCCCACTCGTCCGGGGTGAGTAGACGACCACTCGAGCACTGGTTGGAGCTGAGAAAGCGCCAATTGTGGGCCAAAGATGAGTAGTGCCAGACAACACGAAGAGAATTTCATGGTTTCCCCCTGAACATGCAAAAATGCCCACCTGTGATTACGGCGAATGCGGTTTGGGCTGAACCGCGTCAGAATCGGGTCTCGCCGAGCAGTACGCCATGTCAGTGATGTGCGGCAGCGGTCACTGTGATGGCGGACACGGCGGGAATAATGCAACAGTCATGCCAATGGATATGGCTTGATTCAGCGGGTCAGGTTGCCAACGCCTAACGAAGGGAAAAAACAAACTCATCATTGGCACAACAACTGGGGGCTGGTCATTCTTCTAGTGAACTGTTCTCGTGCTTGTTGGTTCTATCGACCAGAGTGCGCCAGAACGCGCGTCAAATCCTCATTTCTAAAAGACAACGGCGTATGTAGATTCTCCCTTCGACGTGTCCCCCTGATTGCCGGCTGCGAGAGTTCCGGCGAATCTCCTGAAAGGAGACGTCGCTGACGTAAATCCGACAAGTAGTGACAACACTCAGGCCAAGTGTATCGTTCTCTTCCGTGCATTGCCCCAACTTTGAACGGCCTGCTTCAATACCCCACAAGTCGTTTTGATGTTGTCCGGGCTCGGAGCACCATACTTCAGCCAATCGGATCCAAAGACCCTCATCCGGGCTTCAGGTATATCTGCGGCTGCTATGAACCCGGTTCCCGGCATACCTGACTTTTCCTTTACTACCAGTACTGTCAGTGGAGGGATTTTCTTCTTCTCGCAGAACGTCTGGATCGGCTCGAGCATCTTTCCTAATGCTGGATTAGGAATGCCTGCCAGCTTTGATAGTATCGGATATGTGATAATCTGACGGTTAGTGGCTGCGTAAGCGAGTACCGCCCACAGTTGCGCAGCACGCTGATATACGGTCGTTGCCTGTCCTCTGTTTGGCATGAGGTTCTCCGTCTAATGGCGAGTTCCAGGTGAGCGTCGGAATCCAATATTCCGGACACCTGACTCCAAGGATTCAATTTTGGGTTGGAGTCGCAGATGTAGGGCTGAGCGTTGGAGATTCTCAACGAAAGGGCAATGGTCACTCCCAAACACCATTTTCTTCCATCACCTTGTCGAACCAATGCCAACCCAGTTTCTTTCCATACTGCCTGTGGCTTCGTTTTCAGACTATCGATCCCTTCGAGACCTTCAGAACGCCTATCACGCGCTTGTTCCTGAAGACGCGGAATTCAACGTCGGCTTTCCCCAATTCTCTTTCGGGGAGAGAGAATCTGACCAAGTGTGCCATGGAATGATCTCCTATCGTAGTGCTTGCTGAGAAGGATTGTGCATACAACGCGGGCTTACACAGCTCTATTGCAACTTCCTTGTCTCGAAAAGACGGAAATGTGGGGTTTAAGGCGTCGTTTCGTGTGCGAAGATAGCCGTACGCGTATTTTGCTGCGCCACGATAACCGGCCAATAGAAGGGCGTGCCGCGCCAGCCACGATCCTCAAGACCGTTCTGGCGAATGAGCATCAACATCGGTCTATCGGTGGCAAACTGTTGGGCGACAACACCTTCCGTACGCGTGGTGTCCGGTGCATCGGAGAAGACCGCGTGACTGCCGGTCGCGACACGACGGCTAAGATTGCGATCGCGGCGAACAAGTAGCCAGATGTTTCTTTGATTGCCTTGGCCTGTGACGGAATTGGTCAGATGGTTCAGGACAGCCCGGGCAGCATCCCAATCGAAGTCATAGCCTTCGTCATGTGCCATTACAAGCGTTTGCTCAATGGAATTGAGCATATCGATTCCGACTTCGAGTGGCACCTGGAAGGGAACCTGGAAATCGGCGGAAGGATGTAATCTGGCAATTGTCTGATCAATACTGTCGACAATTGGGCGAACGCGAGTGGCGTAGTCTGTCTGGAAACCAACAGGAAGTATGCGTTTGAATGGTCTGAGAGTTGTGGTATTTGACACGAGTATTTTGTTAGGGCTGCAGGGGATCACGCGCCCACTATCGTCGCGTTGAATGAAGACGACGGGTTGTTCGGGGTTGCGTTCAATGGCGTCACGCAGAGCAACGTCACTCTCATGCATTCTTCTCATTGCGTCATAAATCTGAGGCTCTGTGTAGAATCTCGTAACTGCGAGGTCCTCAATTGGTCTGAAACCAAACATACGTGAGTGCTGCAAAACGGTGTCTTGCTGATAGACCCGGGGTCGTCGTCCGTAGAAGAATCCAATGAGGTTCGAAATAGTAACGCCGCGATCAAGAATTTGACCACCTATGAAAATGTTGAGTGGTGTGCGAAGCCTCAACTGTCCTTCATTGTCCAGGAGTTCTTCCACCTGCCGCTCCGAGTTGACCTTCGTGATCATGAGGCATCCCTGCTCTAGCGCAGAGAAAACTTCACGTGAAACATCTTCGATTGGCGGAATATAGTGGTTCAAAACCCGCATCGAATGTGACAAGTCATTGTACGCCTCGTCAATGAGCTGCGACAGTACGGCGTCACGTGTGCGAGCGGCTTCTGTGAGGTTCTCTATGAGCCTCGTAACTACTTGTTCCTGCCAACGATGAGCGGATTTTTGTGACTCTGTGTGAATCAGGAAGCTGTACTTTCGAGGTGCACGTTGCGCATGTTGCTCCTGAAGCCTCCGAACACAGCCGCCCACAATGAAATTGCATATCGCGGATCGTAGTGAAGTGATTGCTTCACTGGTGAGGCAATCTTCAAGCCGGAATCGTCGACGGTCCGATTCCCGCAGAACCCAGAGTTCGGCCACGCTAACTTGTTGATAGATGAACGAAG
>JADLEA010000463.1 GCA_020846365.1 Bacteroidota bacterium | reverse complement strand
CCAGCGTTCGTCCTACCTCGTTCACGCTCGTGTCGTCATCGTTCACGCCGGGGATGAGCGGTACCCGTGCAACAACTGAGGCACCGCAGGAAACCAGGTGATTGAGGTTTTCCAGGATGCGCACATTTGACCACCCGGTGAAGTATTTGTGGCGCTCCTCGTCTATGAGCTTGACGTCAAAGAGGAACAGATCCGTCCACCGGCGCACTTCCTCCAGCTGCTCCCTCGTCGCAAGCCCGGAAGTCTCGATTGCCGTGTGGAGTCCGTGCGCCTTGCATGCCTCCAGGACCTCGACGAGGAACTCGTGCTGCAGGAGCGGCTCCCCCCCCGAAAAAGTCACTCCGCCTCCTGATTCATCGTAGAACTTCCTGTCCTTCAACACTTCTGCCAGAAGCTCCTCCGTATCGATCTCGCGGCCGACAACCTGCCGGGCATCCAGGTAACACTCGTCGGCACAGGACCCGCATATGAGACACCGCAGATCATCCCGCTTGACCATTGTTCCATCCAGCTGGAGCGCGTGCTGGGGACAGCGATCGATGCAAGAGCCGCAAAGGATACAGCGCTCCGCCCGGTAGGTGACCTGGATACCGGGATTGAGCCCCTCCGGATTATGACACCACCAGCACGAGAGGGGACATCCTTTCAGAAAGACGGTCGTCCGGATTCCGGGTCCGTCGTTTACGGCAAAGCGCATGATATTGAAGATCGTTCCCCGCATGGACGGCTACTCCGCGCCGCCGACAAGCCACAATGCGCGCTGCGGCCGCGAGAGATACTCGGCGCCGTCATCAGTTACCACAAGCATCTCTTCAACTGTCACGACGCCGCATCCATCCACCGTCAGCCGTGGCTCGAGCGTGAAGACCATGCCTGCCTCCAACGGCGCGAACGGCTTGCTCCCGTACTTTTCCCACGGCGGACCGAGCAGCGCGGTGCCGTCGTGTGCGAATCTTCCCACCTGGTGACCGACGCCGTGAGGGAACTCCGCATACCCTGCGGCAGTCACCGCCGTGCGGGCCGCTGCGTCGACGGCAACCCCCTGAACTCCCGGCTTCATGATCGCGCGGGCCTTTTCGATGGCCGTGCGGATGACGGCAAATCCCCGCTGTACTTCCGGCGGAGCATCGGTTTCACCAGGGCGCAGCACATAAAAGGATCGCTGCAGGTCAGATACGTAGCCCTCCACACGTACGCCGAAGTCCATGTTCAGAACGTGGCCGGATTGCACGACCCGTCCGGTCGGACCGTAATGCGCCGCGGCAGTATCCGGACCCGTGAACACGGCGGGGCAGGTCCCGGGGTCCCACGCAAGCCCCAGGTGCCGGCGTGCTACCTGCTCACGCATGAATCCGGCTATGTCCGCCTCGGTCTTCCCGGGCCGGACAAATGTCCGCACCGCATCGAATATCTCCTCGGCATGGCAAATCGCTTCTTTCAGATGCGCGAGCTCTGTTGGGGACTTTCGCTGACGGAGCGCAGAGATGATCTGCTGGGCAGAAGTGACTCTCTCCGCCAGCCCCGCCTCCTGCAGGATAGTCATCATGGAGAGGTACATCCCGTGCGTGAGTCCATCGCATATTTCGGAATCTGTCGAGTAGTTGAGAGCCACGCTGCGGGGAGCGAGCCGGCGAAGCTCCGAGAGCAGCGGGGCGCGAATGCCCTCGACATAGTCCAGGACGCGGTCATAGGCGCCGGTATCCACCACCATCTGCTTGTCGTACTTCCCCACAATCGCTGTCCGTGAACCGTCGCGGCCGAATATCAACGCACTCTGCCATGTCAGATCAGATGCAACGAGAAACGGGAGTACGGGATCCCCGTTGAGCGCCGTTTCTCGTACAAAGGTGATCCAGCAGTCAATGTCGTATTCGTTCAGGAGCGCGGCCGCTTGCGCGACCTTTTCACGGATCACATCGTAGGCCATGCTCAAAGATACGACAAGAGAGGAACGGAATCAAAGTGGGGCAGCCCGCCTGAGGTGGGAGAGGTTTCCTGAACTTCGGCTGCTTCCGACGGAGGTTCTCTGACCTTCAGTTATGCCTTCCAGAGCAGGAGCATGCCGGCGCAGATTGTCGCGAGCGCAAGCATTTTCTGCAAGCTGACCGCCTCCTTGAAGAAGAGCACCGACAGTCCCGTGATCAGCAGGATACTCGCTGCGGACAGAATGGGATAGGCAACCCCGAGATCGAGCCCTTCAAGAGACTTGATATAGAGGAGCGTGTTTCCCAACCCGAGGAAGAGGGCAAGACAGAAGAGCCCGACTTTAAGCAGGGACCACTCGGACATCCCTGACGCGTGCTTGAAGAGGATATTTGCGGCGGAATTGAGAATGACGGCGAACGTCAACAGAACATATCCCATGAATGCAATTCCTTTCGTGGACTCGCGATGGCAGTGCTAGGCCTCAGGGTGATTCGACGCAGAGTTCTCAAACCGCACACGGAAGAGCGTTCCCTCTCCCCGCACGATTTCCAGCTCCCCTTGCAGCTGGGCTGTCAGAAGGCTCACGAGATGCAGACCGAGGCTTTTGGTCTCCTCCGGACGCACGTCCTCAGGTATGCCCACCCCGTTGTCGCGCACTTCCAGAACAAGCATTCCGGGCCGCTCGTGCCGTAGGGACACCGTGATCTGCCCCGTTCGACCGTTGGGGAAGGCATGCTTCAGGGCATTCGTCACCAGTTCGTTGATGAGCAATCCACAGGGTATCGCCTCGTCGATGGAAAGACGGACCCCCTCGACGTCCACTTGATAGGAGACCCCTCCCCGCCCGAGCGTATGCATCAGCGACACCATGAGAGATTCGATGTACTCCTTGAAGTCCACGCCCGCGAAATCGTCCGACTTGTACAAGCGTTCGTGGATGAGCGCCATGGAGCGGACGCGCCCGTCGCTTTCCATGAACAGAGCCCGGTCTGCCGGATCCTTGAGCGATTCCGCCTGGAGGTTGAGCAGACTCGAAATAATCTGAAGGTTGTTCTTCACGCGGTGGTGGATTTCCTTGAGAAGGATCTCCTTCTCGTGTAGGGCCTGCTGGAGTTCCTCCGCGTTTTGCTTCTGCTCGGTGATGTCCACGATGATGCCGCGGATTCCACCCGGCCGGTTGTCGACCATTACCGCGGCGGAATAGACCAGGGCGGGAAAGACTCCGCCGTCGTACCGCAGCATTCTGTATTCGTTTCCGAGAAGGTGTTGACCTTCCAGTACCCGGCGAGCGTTCTGTCCCGCGCGTGCGCGATCCTCCGGCGTGACCATGTCCAGGATGGAAACCCCCAGCGTGATATCTTCTGCCGCAAAGCCGAAGGCCGCAAATGCCGCCTTGTTGACGAACGTGATCTGGCCTTCCGCGTCCGCTTCAAAGATCGGCTGAGGCAGGAGTTCCGCCATCTGCTGGAACTTGTGTTCGCTTTCGCGAAGTGCTTTTTCCGCCTGCCGCCGATCGCGGATTTCCTGCTCGAGTCCTGAATGCAGGATGCCGAGGTTCTCCGCCATTTCGTTGAATGCCCGTCCGAGGATCTCGATTTCATCGGCCATCGTAAGCGTGTTCACGCGCACATCACGCTCGCCTTTGCCGAATCGCTGGACGGCATTCGTCAGACGTCGCATCGGACTCCCGACGATCAGCCATATCACTATCCCCGCCACGATCGATACCATCGCCAGCGCACCTGCCAACCGGAAGAAGGAGGTAACCTTGAAGTCCCGTAACGCGCCCTGGATACCTTCCGTCGAGCGCACGGCAACCACTCTCCACGGTTTCTTCGGCACCGCTGTGAAGACCAGCAGCTCGCCCGTGTTGTCGTCTTGAATATACCCCTCGGCCTCCCGGCTGATCAGCGTGAGAGACTCAGGGGCAAAATCGGCGTCCGCCTGCCGCCCCAGCCGGCTCTTGTCACGATGCCGGACATACCGGCCCAGCGTATCCAGCACAAACCACTCATGAGAAAGTGGGATTCCCCCCTGGCCGGTGTTATCACTCCACACTGTCGCCCTGCCTTTCGCAATGCCGTCCGCGAGCTCACGAACAAGCGCAAGCTCGCCTGCGGCTCTCTGTTCGAGTACGATGGTCTCGAGATTCTCGCGAAGAAAAAGTGCGAGAATGGTCAGCGGAAGAAGCGACAGGAGGAGAAACCACAGCGTGAGCCGCAGGCTGAGAATCCGGCGGTAGCGTTCTGCTCCCCGTCCCGGCCGCGGACCGTCTTCACTACTGCGCCACCAGAGGGGCGCTCGATAGTTGCGGGGGAGGGCGAGAAGAATGAGAGACGTTGCTACTGCCGTCACGACATACCGCAGGGCCAGTCCCTTCAGTTGCAGGAGGATCGATTCGAGAACCGGTCTGTCCGGAGGAAAGAGGTGGAAGAAGACTTCCGGAGCAACTACACGCGTTGTCACCAGCACGGGGATAATACAGACAAAATAGTAGATGAAGAGGATGCCGTTCCACCCCAGGAGAAGTCCCGGCATGCGTATCCGGTCATGTGCCAGGCGATTGTATGCCCAGCCGATCCAGATGCATCCCACGACATGCAGCACAATGATGAAGACCCGGAAGGCAGGGTCGGGGTCACCCAGACCGGCTACGATGCCGATGATCAGCCCTCCAACCGATCCTACGAACGCAGATCCGAGGGTGACAATGATTTCACGGGGATCGGCAATGGCGCCTGTGCCGGGGATCCGAATGTACAGCCCGCCGAGAATGGTGAATAGCGCGGCGACGCCAAACAGAACGGAAATCAGTAGGATTCTGGGAGTAACCAGACTGCGTGAGAGCCGGTCCAGTTTCATCATGCGTGCTCGTCCGAAGGTGGACGTCCGCTCCCCTTCAAACCCTCCGCGATAAGCTTGTCCGTCAGCCGATCAGGATGATGGATAAGCACTGGCAGGCACTGAGGACACACATGCGTTTCCCGTCCGGCCAGCTTCAAAACCAGCACGGGAAATTCCTCCTCCGAGCGACCGCAGCTGAGACATGTTGCCGGCAGCGTGGACATGATTGTTGTGTCTCCTCAGTGCGATGTTTTTGAGGGAGGCGCTTGATGGCGCCCCTCGAAGTACGGCTTGAAGCGTTCCACGAGAAAATGATGCCACACCTGTCTGACCAGCTTACCGGTTCCCTCCTCCATTTCTCCCGCGGCCCGCACGGTCAGCGTCAATGCTGTTGAATCTTCACCGAGCGCCGCAAAATCGTAGGTGCTGACAAGATCGAGCGCCTTGCCGGCCAATCCCAGAGGACCCACGAAACGCAGTCTTTTGCCTCGTTCGGCATAGGTGACGGTGGCATGCAACACACCGTCACCCCTGTTCGAGAAGATTTCGTAGAAGCCTCCGCCTGGTTTCGCCTCGATGTACAGCTTGTAGGGCTTCGCTGACATCGAATGATCCCACCAACCCGAAATGTCACCTGTGATGGCATCGAAGACGTCGCCCGGCCTGCCAGCCAAACGCACTTCCTGCGAGAAGGCAAAGGTCCCGTACGCCGGCGCAGTGAGTCCTGAGTCCGTG
>JADLEA010000462.1 GCA_020846365.1 Bacteroidota bacterium | reverse complement strand
CTGGCGGGATTCTATCCTGATCCCAGCGTCTGCAGGGTCGGGGAGGACTACTATCTTGTCACCTCCACGTTCGCATACTTCCCCGGCATACCAGTCTTTCACAGCAAGGACCTGGTGAACTGGCGTGTCATCGGCCATGTCATGGACCGGCCGGAACAGCTGAACCTGGACGGTCAGAGCGTCTCGCGCGGGCTGTTCGCCCCTTCGATTCGATACCACGATGGAAAATTCTACGTGACCTGCACCCTGGTCGATATCGGGGGCAATTTTGTTGCCACCGCCACGTCGCCGGACGGTCCCTGGTCAAACCCCGTCTGGATTCCGGAGATCAACGGCATCGACCCGTCCATGTTTTTCGATGATGACGGGAAGGCGTTTGTTCTCTACAACAGCATCCCTCCGGGTGACACGCCGCTGTACGACGGACACAGAACGATCCGCATGTATGAGTTTGACATGCAGAAGATGAAAGTGAAGGGAGAGGAGTTTCTTCTCGTGAACGGCGGCACGGACATCACGAAGAAGCCCGTCTGGATTGAAGCCCCGCACATCTTCAGGCACAATGGGTATTACTACCTGATAGCTGCGGAGGGTGGAACGGGTGACAATCATTCGGAGGTGGTCTTCAGGAGCAGCGCTGTCGGCGGACCGTACATCCCGTATGAGCAGAATCCCATCTTGACGCAGCGGCATCTGGACGCAGGGCGGCCGTCGCCCATCACGACGACCGGTCACGCTGACTTTGTGCAAACACCGACGGGCGATTGGTGGGCGGTGTTTCTTGGATGCCGACCCTATCCTCCCACTGAGAGGGGGTATTACAACACCGGGCGGGAGACCTTTCTTGCTCCGGTAAGGTGGGAAGGCGGCTGGCCGATCATCACCGCGGGCGGAGAACTTGTGCAGTATTCCTACCCCTTCCCCCTTCCTCCATCGTCCCCCGCCCCGACGCCATACGGTGGCAACTTCAAGGTGACGTACAGCTTTGATGAGGGCCGCCTGCATCCGAATCTGGTGTTTCTCAGGACCCCGCATGAGCAGTGGTATGATCTGACATCGCACACAGGCTCTCTCACGATGAAACTCCGTCCAGAAACCTGTTCGGGGAGCAGGAATCCATCCTTTCTGGGTCACAGACAGCAGCACCTGAACGGCAGCGCAGCCACGCTGATGGAGTTCTTCCCGCAGGCATCGAATGAGAAGGCCGGAATGCTTATCTTCCAGAGCGAAGCGCATTACTACTTCATCTGCAAATCGATGGAGAAGGGTGTGCCGGTGGTTCAGTTGTTCAGGTCGGTGGCCGGTGACACGAGCGGTCTGAAGATGGAGTTGATGGCATCGCAGCATCTGTCACCAAACCAGGGTGCGCGTCAACTACGCCTGATGATCGAAGCACGCGAGGGCACCTACGCGTTCCTCTACGCCCCTGACGGCGAAGAATGGGTGGTGTTGAAGCAGGATGTAGATGCTTCGTTCTTGAGTACGCGTGTTGCGGGAGGGTTCGTCGGGTGCATGTATGCTCTGTACGCCACTTCGATGGGCGCGCCGACATCCCGGTCGGCTTCCTTTGATTGGTTTGAATACACCGGAAATGACAACGTGTATCAAGAGGGACTGGGGGAGAAGTAGTTGATGAAGAGATGCGGGGGACATCGGCGGTGATGCAAACACGGTCGAAGAATCCCGGAAGTCCCGGGAGCCCTCGCGTTCTCTGTTGAGAAACGTCCGGTCTCATGAGGTGTACCTGCAAATCAACAAGAAAAAGAGTGAAGATACCAATGAAACAGTCTGAACCGAAAGTCTCGCGGCGTGTCTTCCTGTCACGTGTGGGCATCTCATCAGCCGGCCTCCTTCTTGCGCCAACGTTTGCCAGGCACAGTGGCCTCGCCTTCGGCGGCCCGAAGGAGCCCTCCTTCGTTACAAAAGTCGGTGTAACAGAAGCCACGACCTATGACCGAACGGTCATCAAACAAAAAGTACAGCACCTGTTCGAATCCATAGGTGGCATACAGGATATCGTGAAGACAGATGACAAGGTTGGGATCAAGATCAACCTTACCGGCGGATCAGGATCGGCCAGCAGTTCAAAGCTCGGAGGGTATTCGATTACGGAGAGCATGTGGACGCACCCTGAAGTCGTGCGCGCCGTTGGTGAGTTGATGATCGACTGCGGCGTGAGCGGCAGCGACATTACCATTCTGGAGGCGCTCTGGGACACTTCTTCGTACTTCAATTTCGGTTACCTGACCGTGCAGCAGTCTCTGGGAGCCGGGATGGTAAACCTCAATGCCAAGGCTCCCTATGCGGCGTATGTCACACGGTCTGTGGGAGCTAAGAAATACTACTACGACTCCTTCTCGGTCAACCAGATCCTCAGCGATATCAATGTCCTTGTCTCGATCCCCAAGATGAAGGAGCATTATGAGGCCGCCGTGACCGGCTCGGTCAAAAATCTGGTAGGAATGGTTCCCAAGGATCTCTATGTCCTCCCCGCGGACAACGGGCGGAGGGGCGCACTGCATGGGCAGGGAGGGCCGTCCTCAACTCACCTGCCGCGATCCATCGCGGACCTGTTCATGGCCAGGCCGATTCACCTTGCCGTGATTGACGGCATCATGAACGCCCGCGGCGGCGAAGGGGTCTGGAACAATACCTTTCAGCTGGCCCAGGACCACGTCCTCCTCGCCGGGAAGGATCCGGTGGCGACCGACAGCGTGTCGGCGATACTGATGGGACATGATCCCGCGGCAGCTACGCTCACGAAGCCGGACGGCCAGCAATGCGACAACCATCTTGCATTGCTGTATCAACAGGGGATGGGCACAAATCAAATAGGTGAAATCGAACTTGTAGGTGATGGAGCGCACCTCGTGACGTCTGTTCCGGGTCCGGCAGAGTTCCAGACCCCGGCAGGTTTCGATCTCTATCCGAACTTCCCCAACCCGTTCAATCCGTCTACGACATTCCGGTTCACCCTTCCCGTTGACGCGGCGGTGAGAATCACCGTGTACGCGCCGAACGGACAGGAAGTGGACTCCCTGATCGACGGCTGGATGCCGCAGGGAGTGCATGAGGTGCGCTGGACACCCGGCGGAATTGCCAGCGGAGTGTATTTGTGTACGATGCGTGCGGGAGATTTCCGCGAGAGCATCAAGATGATCTACCAGAAATAGGGAACGGGAATCCGGCACTCAGGAGAGGGTATATCTTTCAGTATGACGTATCTGGGGCATGGACGGTGGTTCCCCCCGGCGGTTTTGGCGTGAATCGTATCAGGTGGCTTGTTTTCGGTTTTTCCGGGGGGTATATTTCAGGTATGAAAACAGTCTGGTTGCTCCTTTCCGCGCTCCTTGTGGTTGCGGGGGCCCGTTCCCAGTCGTCTGGGGTGAAGGAGCAGCACGCGGGGAAGGACACGTCGCGCATCATCCTCGTTGAGCCGGGGATGTCGCCGGGAAGTGCTCTGTTCCTGTTGCCCCCGCACCTGGAGCAACCGCTCCTCTTTGATTCCCCCACGTCCTTTTTCGGAGAGCTCCCTCCGTCGTCGACTGCGTGGGATCCTGGGCGCCCCTTTGAGATCCGCCCGGATCTGCTTGCACCTCTTCGGCTGCAATGGCAACGGGAGGCGGAGCTCGGAACATTCCGTACGATACTAGGCTCCATCCAGATCGGTGGTGTTGCGTACCTCGCATATCGACACTTTGCCAAATCCGGGCCTATGACCGTTCGTCCACGTACTTCAAAAACCAGCCGGAAGTGAGAAACGAATGAAATCCATGCTTGAAGTGAAACTGGTGGTATCGCGGGGTGTCCAACGACACCTGGTGTTTGTTTGTTGCCTTGTCAGCCTGTTTGTGCTTCCGTTGTTCGCACATGCTCAGGAACTGTCTCTTAGCGGGAGATCCTCGCTGGAACTGGAGTTTGGATTGTGGGGGGGGATCGGAACTTCTTCGACAGTGGGTCTCTCGGGGACGCAATCTGAAGTGAAAGGGACGGGGTATCTGGGGGGTCTGACGTATGCATACGGGCTGGAAGAGAATCTCGCCGTTACGGTGAGCGCGGGGGTACTTGCCGTGCAGGCCACCTCGACGGTGGGCCTGACATCCACATCGCAGCACGTGAGATCCGTTGTGCCCGTGTTGATCGGCGTCCGCTACTACGTGCCCGATCCGAAACCGGACGGAAAGGTAAGGCCGTTCCTTGCCGCCGGCATCGGATCATACATCGGGACGGAGACAAAGAATGAGATTCTCGTTCAGGAGAGCAGGACAGAGACCGCCTTTGGTGGTCGGCTGGGGGTCGGCGTGGATTTCCATCTTGGCTCGCACTTCAAGCTCGCCGCGCTAGTCGGTCATCACCTGATGACGGACTTTGCCACGCCGATCTCCGGGCGCAGGAATTACAACGGCACGGGGTTCGGGATGGAGGTGGGATACATCTTCTAGCGCATCTGTCGCGGCGCATTCCGGCGGCCGTGCGACAGTTGTGGGCTGTACTGGTTCGGCAACACTGATCTCCTCCTTCCGGCGGCATCTTCTCTCAGGCGTGAACATGCACAAGCCGTGGCTCCTCT
Organism: Bacteroidota bacterium; assembly: GCA_020846365.1. GTDB lineage: Bacteria > Bacteroidota > Ignavibacteria > UBA10030 > UBA6906 > JAGDMK01. The sequence goes on along the minus strand of JADLEA010000462.1, from coordinate 212 downwards.
GGGAACCACGGCTTGCTTTTTGGCTGCGTCGATACAAAGGAGAGCTCTGTAGCCGGCACTCAGGCCCGGTTCGCGCTTCCGAGCACGTTGACGATTTTGTGCTTGTAAAGTGCTTTGAGCTGGTCTCGTGCGGGGCCCAGGTATTTCCGCGGGTCGAATTCCGCGGGGCTGTCCACAAAGACCTTCCGGATTGCGGCGGTCATGGCGAGCCG
>JADLEA010000461.1 GCA_020846365.1 Bacteroidota bacterium | reverse complement strand
GGACGGGGAGGATCCTGCATACCGATGAGTCCGGCGAACACCAGCGCGTGTTCTGCCTCCTCCATGCGGGTATCCGACTCCAGGCGGCGGTATGCGACCGCCAGTACGCGGAGCGCCTCGCCCGCCATGGCGCGCCCTTGGTGTACGCAGTGATGACGTTCCCCTCACGATGCACCGTGGTCATCTTCTTGGTCTCGGATGAGAATGGGATTTCCCATGCCCTGGGGGAAGCCGCCGCTTCGCGTTCATAGTCCAGGCCTGCTTTCGCTCCCGCTACCAGCAGGGCGGCCTCGGTGGGGTCTCCCAGGATTTCCCACCCGCCGTCATCCGATTTCCGCAGCCCCGCGTCGTTGCAGAGGATCGCCGCCTTGAGCGTCCGCAAAAGCACCGGTTCCCGGGCAGGGTCGATGGCCCGGCCATCGTTCAGGAACTGGCCGTGCGGCGCAAAACCTGCCCCCGTAACCTCAAACGTCTGCTCGTCGGTTACGATTCTGCGCACCGTCATTTCGTTCTGCGTGAGCGTCCCGGTTTTGTCCGAGCAGATCACGGTCGTCGCGCCCAGAGTCTCGACCGCAGGAAGCCGCCGGATGAGGGCGTTTCGGGCGGCGATGCGACGCACGCCCAGCGCGAGCGTGATCGTCACGACCGCGGGCAGCGCCTCGGGGATTACCGCAACGGCAAGCGCGACACCCCAGACGAACATTTCCACGAGGGCGTATCCCCTCGCAATGCCGAAAAGGCTCATCCCGGCCGCAAGCGCGATGGCAAAGAGACCGAGCGTCTTGCCAAGCTTGTCCAACGCCACCTGCAGCGGCGTCTTCCTTTCCTCGGTCCTCTTGAGAAGTTCAGCGATCTTCCCGAACTCCGTACGCACGCCGGTCCCCACCACGACAGCCCTCCCCCGCCCGTGCTGCACGGTCGTGCCTGAGTACACCATGTTGACTCGATCTCCGATGGACAGTTGGTGATCGGTCAGCACGGCGGAGTCTTTTTCCGACGCTGTGGATTCTCCGGTAATAATCGATTCATCGATGCGAAGATTGACCGCCTCGAAGAGCCTTCCGTCGGCCGGAACAAGGTCGCCGGTTTTCAGGATGAGCACATCGCCAGGGACGAGTTCCCGTGAGGCCACGGTGACCTCCCGGCCGTCCCGGAACACGTTCGCGAGGGGGGCGGCAAGTTGCTTGAGCGCTTCAAGCGCTTGCTCCGCCTTGTACTCCTGGATGAAGCCCACGACGCCCGCCAGGATCACGATAACGACAATCGCGACCGCCTCCACGGTTTCTCCCATCGCCGCGGAGATCCCCGCCGCGATGACCAAAATCAGGATCAACAGGCTTGCGAACTGTTTGAGGAAAATCGTGACGGGAGATTGTTTCTCGGCCCGCGGGAGTTCATTCCATCCATACGATGAGGCCAGGTGTTTCGCCCGCTCGGTGGTGAGCCCTTTTTCCGAGGTGCCGAGTTTCGCGAGGAGGTGCTCGACCGGCTCCGCATGCCAGAGGGTCTGCTCCTGCGCATGTGCATGGGCAAGCCGGGTGGATGAAGACTCTTGGGGAGCTTGGGGCATGAGCGGCGGTTCCTTCAAAGAAACTGGTCGGATGTCGTGGGTGGAGGCCATCGATGATGCGTGCAGCGTGTCGCGCCGGCACAAGCTACGCCGGCGCGCACACGGCTACATCTGCCGGCCCAACGCCATGGCTTCGAGGCGTGCGATGCGTTCTTCCATCGGCGGGTGTGTGCTGAAGAGCTTTGTCAGGCCGCCGCCGCTCAACGGGTTGACGATGAACATGTGGGCAGTCGAAGGCGAAGCTTCCATGGGGATTTGTTTGGCTCCTGCCTGAAGTTTCTTCAGGGCATTGGCAAGCGAGAGCGGATTCCCTGACATGGTGGCACCTCCCTCATCCGCCAGGAATTCACGCGAACGTGAAATGGCCATCTGGATCAGCATCGCGGCCAGAGGAGCCACCAGCATCGCCACCAAGCTTCCGATGGCGCTCCCTCCCCCGCGGTCATCGGAACTCCGCCCGCCCCCGAAGATCATGCTCATATGTGCTATGTTCGCCAGCATGCTGATGGCACCCGCCATCGTCGCAGCAACGGTCCCCACCAGAATGTCCCTGTGCTTGATGTGCGCAAGCTCATGCGAGAGAACTCCCCGCAGCTCATCTCTGGACAGCAGGCGGGTGATGCCTTCGGTGACGGCCACCGCGGCATGCTCCGGGTTGCGCCCTGTGGCAAAGGCATTGGGCTGTTCGCCGCGGATCACATAGAGCTTCGGCATGGGTATGCCGGCCCGCGCGGTGAGCTCCTGCGTCATCTGAAACAACTCCGGCGCATCTGCCTGCGTGAGCTCCTGTCCGCCGTACATCTTCAACACGATCTTGTCGCTGAACCAGTATGATCCGAAATTCATGATCACAGCGAAGACGAATGCCATGATCATCCCGTTCTGACCACCGATCAGATTCCCCACGATAACCAGGAGCACCGTGAGGAGAGCCATAAGCATGAAGGTCTTTGTCGTATTCATTGTCCTTTACCTCCCGACGCTGCACGTTTGATCTACGTGACAGCCGTCGATTTTCCGAGTTCTTGATGATGAGTTTCCAGGCCTAAAACACCGGGTGGGGGCTTGAAGTTCAACGCCGGCCGCAGAAAAAACCCGGAATTCCGGTCGAAGTTGCACAAATGTACGGGACTCCCCCGTTGGAAGCAAGGGAGACGCATCGACGTTTGACCCGGGTCTTGTGACGTTCGACCCGGGGCAGCGGTGAAGCAGCGTGGGGCAGGCCCGTCGGTTTGGTTGCTTCCCTCGCCGGGCTATGGTACATTGTGTGACGTTCATCGAAGGCCTTGCACTCCAGGAACAGGACACACACATGTTGTCGATTCTCCGGTCGCTGTGGGTTTGGATCGCTGTCATCACGCTGATGCTTCTCTGGCTTCCCCTCCTTGCGCTGATCCGGCTCTTTGACCGCGACGAAATTCATTACACGACCGGACGCTGGTTCCGCCGGCTCGGCGTAACCATGACCAAAGTGAACCCCACTTGGCGGCTCCATGTCAGCGGCTTTCGAGTCCCCCGGGAACGGCGGGCATACGTTGTGGTGAGCAATCACCAATCGTTCGCCGACATTCCGATCATATCACATATCCCGTGGGAGATGAAATGGGTGGCCAAGGTGGAGCTCTTCCGGCTTCCCCTCGTGGGATGGATGATGCGCCTGGCAGGAGACATTCCGGTGGAACGGAAGGATGCGCGCAGCGGCGCGCGGGCACTCATTCGGGCCGGGCGGTGTCTGGAACAACGCTGCCCTGTGATGTTCTTTCCCGAGGGCACACGCTCCCCTGACGGGAGAATCGGACGATTCACCGACGGCGCGTTTCATCTTGCCATCCGTGCGCAGGTACCGGTCCTCCCTGTGGTCGTAGAGGGATCTTTCG
>JADLEA010000460.1 GCA_020846365.1 Bacteroidota bacterium | reverse complement strand
GTGGAATCGCACTACATGGGACCGGACTCGGTCCTCCCTGAAATGCCGCGATTCGGCATGCGGCTCCGGTTGCCCGAAGAGTATTCCCGGTTGGAGTGGTTCGGGCGCGGTCCGCACGAGAACTATGTGGACCGCAAGACCTCGGCGTTCGTGGGGCGTTACCGGTCGACCGTGGACGATCAATTCTTCCCCTATGTGAGTCCGCAAGAGAGCGGCTACAAAACCGACGTGCGCTGGGTAGCGCTCACCGCGCCTGACGGGCACGGCATCGCCGCGATCGGATCTCCCCATCTGTCTTTCTCCGCACTCCCCTACACGACAGAGGACCTGACCCAGGAACGACGGGGCAGCATGCATCCCACCGATCTCAAGAAGAGCCCCTTCGTGGAGTGGTGTGTCGATTATGCGCAGATGGGCGTGGGAGGAGACGACTCATGGGGAGCACTCCCCCATGAACAGTACCTGCTGAGAGCGAAAGAGCACCGCTACCGCTATCGCTTGCGGCCGTTCTCACCCGGCGAGTCTCCTGCCGCTCTGGCCCTGCAGGCCTTCGACGTCGACCGATGGGGCGCGGAAACACCAACCTCACCCCAAGACAAATGAAATCCATCTCAAAAGGTACACACATGCGCGTGCGTCCGATCCTCACCTCCTTGATCTTCGTGATCCTGCCTCTGTCTGCACCGGCACAGGAAAACAGCTACTGGCCGATCTTTGAAGTGCGGGTCGATGCCATGCTGGATTCGATGGGAGCCCGCCTGGAGCGTCTGAAACCCGAAGAAGACGCAAAGAAGAAAATGATGATGGTGGATTTCTCGACGGTCCCCCACCCCAAGCGGGTCGAGGAATTCACCGCCGTCAAGCACCTTCCGCCGGTGATGCAGGGACGTTCTGGGATGTGCTGGTGCTACTCGACCACGTCAATGTTCGAATCCGAAATCATGCGGACTACGGGCCGTTCCATCAAGCTGTCGGAGCTGCACACGATCTACTGGGAATACGTCGAGAAAGCGAGAGACTTCGTCCACACGCGGGGAGAGACCTACCTGGGCGAGGGCTCGGAGTCGAATGCCGTGATCAGGATATGGAAAAAGTACGGTGCGCTCCCCGGTGATGCGTACACGGGACTTCAGGACGGGCAGCCGTATCACAACCATGAATACACCCTTTTCCCGGAATTCAAAAAATACCTGAAGAGCGTAGAGAAAACGGGGGCCTGGAACGAGGAGGAAGTCGTTGCGACCGTGCGTGCGCTTCTGGATCATCACCTTGGCCGGCCGCCGGCCACAGTCCTCGTGGACGGCAAATCGCTGACGCCGCAACAATACCTGAGAGATGTCGTGCGCCTGAACCCCGACGACTATGTCGATTTCCTATCGTTCATGCAGCACCCGTACTACCAGAAGATCGAGTTCGAGGTTCCCGATAACTGGTGGCACAGCAAGGAGTATCACAATGTGCCGCTTGACGATTTCATGACGATCATCAAACGGTCCATCCGCAACGGCTACTCGCTCGTCATCGGAGGGGACATGTCGGAGGGCGGGTATTCGAGAGGAAAAGACGGCATAGCCGTGATCCCCGCCTTTGACATACCCGCATCGGCCATCAATGAAGCCGCGAGACAGTTCCGGTTTGGCAACGGTACCACCGCAGATGACCACGGTATTCATCTGGTGGGTTATGTAGAGAAGGATGGCAAGGATTGGTTCCTGATCAAGGACTCCTGGAGCAGTGCGTACAACAGCGATCATCCGGGCTACTACTTCTATCATGAAGACTATGTGAAGCTGAAGATGCTCGGATGTGCGGTCCACAAGGACGCGGTCAAGGACATTTTGCAGAAGTTCTCACGCTGAGGCGGAGGCAGGTTAGGAAATGCCGTCCTCGAGGACCGGGTCCTCGTTAATCCTGCCTGAGGTGTGCATGCAGAAACTCCACAACCTTCTCTCGCACGGTGTCAACCCACGGGTGCAGAAGCCAGAAGGGATGAGGTGCATCGGGGAACTCATACACTTCGGCCGGGATTCCGAACCTTTCAAGCCGGCTGATCACCGAATCCCTGCCCGCTCTGAACCGGGGTAAAGAGCTGTTCACCACCAGGAAGGGGGGCGAGTTTGCGCTCACCCACTGCACGGGAGATGCCTCTTTCCAAACGCCGGGCTTCTCCCTGAATGGCCCGCCGAACCACGCGGAACCGGCCGAAGGTTTTGCGGGATCGGTGTCCTTCCCGCTCTCCGCCGGATCCGTGAAATCCAGGATTCCATCCATGTCGATCACCGCCTGCACCTCTGTGGTCTGAGAGGAGTAGGCGCCGGTGCCATCGAAGCTTTCCATCCCTGCGGTTGTCCCGAGGATCGCCGCGAGGGTGCCTCCCGCCGATCCGCCCATCACAGCGATGCGGTCAGATCTCATGTTGTACTCCGCGGCATGCGCGCGCATCCATCTGAGCGCAGTCTTCAGGTCATGGACTCCCGCCGGATACAGCGCTTCCGGTGAGAGCCGGTACTCCACCGTTACAGCCACAAAGCCCCGTTCCGCAAGAGCTTCGGCCATGGGGAGCTCCTGGCTCTTGTCGCCGGACCTCCAACCGCCGCCGTGGATCAGCATCACCGCCGGGAAGGGACCCCGGGAGACGTCGGCAGGCACGCACACATCAAGAGCCAGGTGGCGGTACCCGTGTTCAGCGTACACAAGACCCTCCAGGGTGAGGACCGATCGAGAACGGGAAACCGCAGCCGGCCTGGCCGAAGGGTAGTCGGCGAGGACCTTTTGCCAGGCGCTGTACGTGGTAAAGGATGTATCCTTCGGGACGGCTCTCATTTTCGCGAGCGTGTCCGGGAACAGCACATTTGCTTCGGGGGCGTGCCGGACCTGCCATGCGGGATAGCGCGCCAATACCGTCGCCGGGTCTTCCGTGTACCATGCGTACCCCGTTCTTCTCTCCCTGTCCACCTCGCCAAGAGTGTAGACAGGTTTCCCATCGCGGTTGGCAAAGAGCGGCACGTTTGTCCCCAGTTCATAGTACCTGGCCCACAGAGGCGGGGCATCGGGATCTATCACCGCTACCCGATCGAACGCTGCCTCATGGAACTGGTAGCGGACCTTTGGCGCCTTCTTGTAGGGCGCGCGAATTCCCAGGATGCGAGACCGGGCCAGCCAGGACGTCGCGTTCTGGATGGCGGCCACGATCTCCGGTGAAGGATCCCTGATATCCATGAGGAACTTCACAATCTCTGCGCTTTCGAGAGACGCGGTGGAAGCAAGCTCATACGTTCGTGCGGGCCGAGGAGCGAGCGTGCGGTCATCATGTTGCTGGCACCAGCCGGTCCGTAGATTGCCGTCGGCAATCTGGCAGCGGAGGATGCATCCAAGACCATTTCGGTAAGCCCGTTTCGACCTCGCCCGGAGGTTTTCATCCAAAAACACATACTCCGGTTTTCCTTCCGCGATATTGCAGAGGATTCTCATCACGCCGATCATGGCGCCATCGTTGAAGGTAATGTAGCGCCGGTAGCCGGTGGTGTCCGGAAAGAACTGCGGCCAGCCGCCGCCGGGTTGTTGCGCTGCAAGGATGAACTCGATGCCGCGAAGCGCTGCACTTTTGTATGGCTCGCGACGCAGTCTGGTGAACGCTTCTGCAAGGTATTGCACCTGGGAGTGGGTCGCACCATTGTCGAACGTGGTATTGTCGTCGTGCCGGGCCTTGCTCAGCAGCGCACGCTGTTCATTGGTGAGGATCGCCTGCATGTCATAATTCTTGGGCCAGCCGCCGTTGGACTTCTGATAGAGCAGAATATTGTCCGAGATTTCTCTCACCTGGTCTTTTGCGTACCGCCGTTGACCCTCAACCGGTCTAATCACCCGCTCTTCATCGGCGACGTCGTACCAGTGATGCGCGCCGTCGCGGAACGGTTCAAGGCTCAGGGTATCCCGCATGCTGCTCCACACCTGTCCGCTCGCGGCGTGTGTGCAGAGGATGGCTCCGATCACAGCGAGCGTTCGCAATCCCCCGTGCTGGAATTTCCTCGCGATGTTCACGGTTTCGCCGAACCTTTCTGCGGAACGAGATCGTATTTCTTGATCACGAGGTATTTCAGCTCCGTATTCCCGGCATTGCGGATGCCGTGCACGGAATGAGGGGGACAATACAGGCTCGTCATGGGACCGACCCTCACGGAGTCGCCGTTGAGAATGAACTCGGCATTCCCTTCCAGCACAAAGAAGAACTCATCCTCGGCGTGTGTATGGGGTGCATGTGTGGCGGCGCCTACACGCACAACGCTCAGTTTAAGGGTCCGGCCGTCCAGAAAGGACTTGTCCGCAAACCAGTACTGGTAACCGGCCTTTGTAGACTCGATGCCGGCCACGGAGAACGCGTTGACGCACCGATCGATCGTCCAGGCCGGGGCTGGCGGGGGCGAATCGGCACCGGGCTTGGACTGGCTGAATGCAGCGGAAGCCAGGATTGCGAGCAGGACCAAAAGCTGGAGGGAAGGCCGGATCATTGCACGTATCTCCATGTAATCAGCAGAAATGTATGCATTCTTCCGCCTCATTCCAAGGTTATCTGTACACGGGACCGCGAGTATGGGCGTGCACGTCCCATAGACCTGCTGTGAGCTCGCAGTTCCTCGTCTCAGCATTTGACAAAGTGCCTGGAAAACAGTATGTTGTTTTCATGAGTACGACGGCACATAGCATCCAGCTTTGCAGCGTTACGCCAACCACGACCCCTACCACGCCGTCAGGTGACGGGTGAGGTTGGCCTATTTCTGTTTTCTGTGTACCGAAAGACCGACTTCAAGACCCGAAGTCGGTTTTCGCGTTTATGGGAGGTTCTCACAACAAGGATGGTCATCATGGATCACGCATCGGCGTTTGCTCCCGGATCGGTTTCGAATGTGGCATGCGGCTTTGACATCATGGGATTCGCGCTTGAGGGACCGGGGGACACCGTGACGGTTCGTCTGACGCGGAAACCCGAGATTGCCATCACTCGGATCACGGGGACTACGGCCGATCTCCCCAGGGATCCGGCGTTGAACACCGCGGGTGCGCCTGTTCTGGCGATGTTCAAAGAGGCCGGGACGCGATTCGGTGCCGAAATCGAGATCCACAAGGGACTTCCGCTCGGGAGCGGAATCGGATCGAGCGCGGCAAGCGCGGTGGCAGCGGCCGTCGCATCCAACGCAGCGCTGGGAACCGGTTTAGAGCCCCATGCGCTCCTCCCTTTCGCCATCGAAGGGGAAAAGATCGCCAGCGGTGCAGTTCACGTGGACAACCTCTCCCCCAGCCTGTTAGGCGGTTTTATTTT
>JADLEA010000459.1 GCA_020846365.1 Bacteroidota bacterium | reverse complement strand
GCCTCAGCACCCATGGAAACCAAGTTCGTATTACTGGTTTCCAATATAGCACATTCTTAAGTCGATGTCAAGTGAAATAAAAACCCCGCCGAAACAGGCATTCGGCGGGGTTGTCTTGAACGGAGCCGGTCGGGCTTAGTACATATCGCCCATTCCGCCGCCACCCGGAGGCATCGGCGGGGCCTTCTCCTCTTTCGGCTTCTCGACGATGGTCGCTTCCGTGGTCAGCAGGAGTGCTGCGACCGAGGAGGCGTTCTCCAGCGCCGTGCGGGCGACCTTTGTCGGATCGATGACGCCCGACTTTACCAGGTTCTCGTACTGCTCGGTGAAGGCATTGAAGCCGTAGTCGTCTTTCCCGTCTTTCACCTTGTTGACCACGACGGAACCCTCGTGGCCCGCGTTCTCCACGATGAGCCGGATGGGCTCTTCGAGCGAACGGCGGATGATCTCGATCCCGGTGGACTGGTCATCGTTCGCCGGCTTCAGGGATTCGAGCTTTGCCGCCGCGCGCAGATATGCAACGCCGCCGCCCGGCACGATCCCCTCTTCCACCGCCGCGCGAGTGGCATGGAGTGCGTCTTCCACGCGCGCCTTCTTTTCCTTCATCTCCACTTCCGTGGCTGCGCCGATTTTCAGCACGGCGACGCCGCCGGACAGTTTCGCGAGCCGCTCCTGCAGCTTTTCGCGGTCGTAGTCGGACGTGGTCTTCTCGATCTGCGCGCGGATTTCGTTGATGCGCTTCTTGATGTCTTCCTTCTTGCCGGCGCCTTCCACGATCGTGGTGTTGTCTTTATCCACCACCACTTTCTTTGCTTTGCCGAGGTAGCTCAGCGTGGCGTTCTCAAGTTTGTAGCCCTGCTCTTCGGAGATCACGGTGCCGCCGGTAAGAATGGCGATGTCTTCCAGCATGGCCTTGCGGCGGTCGCCGAAGCCGGGGGCCTTCACCGCGGTCACGCGGAGGGTGCCACGCAGCTTGTTCACCACAAGCGTCGCAAGCGCCTCGCCTTCCAGATCCTCCGCAATCACGAGCATCTGCTGGCCCGTCTGCGCAACCTTCTCCAGGATCGGGAGCAGGTCCTTCATCGCGGAGATTTTCTTGTCGTGGATCAACAGGACTGCGTTCTCCAGCACCGCTTCCATCGTCTCCGCATCCGTCACGAAGTACGGCGAGAGATAGCCGCGGTCGAACTGCATGCCCTCGACCACTTCAATGTTTGTATCGGTGCCCTTGGCTTCTTCCACAGTGATGACGCCGTCGGTTCCGACCTTCATCATGGCATCGGCAATCAGATCGCCAATGAGCGCATCGTTGTTTGCGGAGATGGCGCCGACCTGGGCAATCTCTTTCTTGCTGGTCTTGTCGACGGGCTTGCTGATGGATTTCAATCCTTCCACGACGCTGGTCACTGCCATATCGATGCCGCGCTTCAGGTCCATCGGGTTGGCTCCGGCGGCCACGTTCTTGAGACCTTCACGGACGATCGCCTGAGCAAGCACGGTTGCGGTCGTGGTACCGTCGCCGGCCACATCCGAAGTCTTGGACGCAACCTCGCGCACCATCTGGGCACCCATGTTCTCGAGCGGGTTCTCAAGCTCGATTTCTTTTGCGACGGTCACGCCGTCCTTCGTAATGGTCGGGGCGCCGAATTTCTTGTCGATGACGACGTTGCGACCCTTCGGGCCGAGCGTGACCTTCACCGCGTTGGCGAGCTGATCCACACCCTTCTTCAGAGCGGACCGCGCCTCAACGTCGAAGTTGATAAGTTTTGCAGCCATTGGACTTCTCCTCTAGTTGTATATTCAAATTCTCATGTCCGCTTCAGCTTCAGACGATTGCGAAAATGTCCGCTTCGCGCATGATGAGGTATTCTTCCCCTTCCACGGTCACTTCCGTGCCCGAGTACTTCCCGTACAGCACCTTGTCGCCAACCTTCACTTCCGGCGCTACCTTCTTGCCGTCATCAGTGACTTTGCCCGGCCCGACAGCCACTACCTCACCCACCACCGGTTTCTCCTTTGCGGTATCCGGAAGGATGATCCCTCCTTTGGTCTTCTCCTCGGCAGGAGAAGGCTTGATAACCACACGATCAGCCAACGGCTTTATCTTCATAATTCCTCCAGTTTGATAAGTTGTTGATACTAAAGAGGTTACAGAGGTTGTATTCGGTCGTTAGCACTCAGCATGAACGAGTGCTAATAATACAAAAAAGGGGAGCTATTGTCAAGACCCGTGGGGCCCTGATTGCCTACTTGTGCGCTTCTGCTACATCGAAGATATGGAGCCCGTACCCGGGCAGGTCAAAATACATTCCTTTGGCCTGCAGAGCCGAACGCTCGCGTACGTACAGGGAACTCCCCATGAGATCCCTGAACTCCAGGAGGTGACCTTCAAGAAGATCGAGTGGAAGATCCACATAACACTGTCCGCTGTGCGGAGCATAGTTGATGACCACCAGCCGCTGACCGTGCAGCGGGTCACGCCACCAGTAGCTCAGAAAGTTCTGCCAGGTGTGGTTGTCATGCCATGCCGCACGCATGGAGAGAAGATGCCACTCCCCTTTTCTGAAAATCGGGTGGTTGATGACGTTCAGAAGCTCCTGATAGAAAGCGCGGACCCGCATGTTCGGCGCCTCCTCCACGCGTCTGCGCAATTGCACCGGAACCCTCACGGTTCTCCCGTCCATCTGCCCTTCATGAAGGAGGAGCATGCCGGGAACGGTCGCTACGACAGCGGCCGCCGCGAATTGCCACGGCTCGGACGGAAGGACTTTCGCCACCCTCTCCTCGTCGTGGTTTTCCAGGAAGCGCAGACTCCGCTGCTGATACGCCATCTCCGCCTTCAAATGATCCCGCACAGCCATTGCACCTTCGCGGAGGAGACGGTCATAGAGCGTCTTGTCGTAGGTATAGTGAAAGCCCATCTGCTGCAAATCCCACTGGCGATCCCAATAGGCCTCGGCGATGAACAGGAACTCCGGCTTCTCCTTCTGAATCGTTTCTATCGCCTCCTTCCAGAACTCTCCGGTGGCCGTGTCATCGGGTTGCGGGTTTCCCTTTTCCCCCCAGGTGCGATTGAACACGTCCGTGAGGAGGAGCATCGCCATATCGCAACGGACGCCGTCGCACATGCCCGCGATTTTTCCGAGCTGCGCGATCATCGCTGCGCGCGCGGTTGCAGACTTGGGATTCAACTGTGCCGTGTCCTCCCACTCCGGGAACATCGGGTCCCGCCCATGCGCCACCCATCGCATGCCTTTGCTGGTCTCAACGGAGAATGCACCCTGTGGGGGCGTAGGATCCACGGAGGGATCACGATGGATGTAGTATTCGGGGTGTTGTTTAACCCACTTGTGATCTCGCGCCGTGTGGTTGCTCACATAATCCAGAATGAGGCCTATCCCCCGCCGTGCCAACCGCAGGCGCAGACTGCGAAGCCCGATGCCGCCGCCGAACTCCGCGGCAACACGGTATTCCTGGACGGCATAGGGAGATCCCATGACATCTTCAGGCGCTGCGTCGGGCAAAGCGCGCCGGTACGCTTCCATCATTCCCGGGTACTCGGCCGCGAGCTTGCGCCCCACATCACCGGTCGCCCACACCCCCATGAGCCAGACGCCGTCGATGCCCTGGGCTGACCAGTCGTCCAGAAGCTCCTCCGGAATGTTGCCAAGCGTGACGGATGTCCCTGCCCCCGCCGAAAGCTCGTGCAGGAGGACTCGTGTATTCACTTCCAGAACCACCGGGTGGCGAGTGTCTGAGAAACGCAGTTGTGCAGTCTTCTTAGCCATGGTGTGCGCCCTCTTCATCAGTGGATTCGATCCCCGCGGGTGACGTGCGTCCTTCGTTGCCATCGACAACCAGCACGATCTCCCCCTTTGGCGGGTTTTCCCGAACGCTGTTCAAGAGGTCGGACAGCGTCCCCCTGCGTACTTCTTCGAACTTTTTTGTGAGCTCGCGTGCGAGCGCGGCCTTTCGTTCCCCCCACTGCTCCGACAGCTCCAGAAGCGTGCGCTCGATCCGGTGGGGTGATTCGTACAGAACTATGGTGCGGGGTTCAAGCCCCAGCCGTGCAATGCGCGACTTCCTCCCCTTTTTGTGCGGAAGGAAGCCCTCAAACACGAATCGCTCCGTCGGCAAACCGCTCACGACGAGAGCGGCAAGGAATGCGCTTGCCCCGGGAACCGGAATCACATTGATGTTCTCCTGAAGCGCTGCCCGGATCAGGGCAAATGCCGGATCGGAGATCCCCGGCGTGCCGGCGTCGGTGACGACCGCGACGGATTTCCCCTCGCAAAGGTGTTTCACCAGCTCAGGGATACGGCGAAGCTCGTTGTGCATGAAATAGCTGATTAACGGTCTGTCGATGTCCAGATGGTTCAGAAGAATCCTGGTTGTCCGCGTGTCTTCCGCGGCTATCAGGTCCACGCCGGCGAGGATTGTGGCTGCCCTGTGCGTAATATCCGCGAGGTTCCCGATGGGAGTGGAGACGACATACAGCCCGCCCGGCTGGATCGTCTCGCTCATATTCCCCAATCCCGCGGATAGCGGAAGTCCACATTGACCGTCCGGTGGGAGATCTTCGCAATGAGCGGTGGGCGGCGTTTGAACTGGCTGCGGCTCACCATGGTCCGAACCCGCCGCACGAACGGTTCCGGAAAACCTGCTTTCAGGAGCTCCTCTTCCGTTCGCCGTTCATCGATCATGAGAAAGAGCAGTCGGTCCACCTCAGCATAGGTGAATCCCATTTCACCTTCATCTGTTTGCCCGGCCCAGAGGTCGGCAGAGGGCTTTTTCGTCACCACGCGATCGGGGAGGCCCAGATGCCGGGCCAGTTCCCAGACTTGTGTCTTGTACAGGTCGCCGAGCGGGTTGAGCGCGGATGCCATGTCTCCGAAGAGGGTCCCGTAGCCCAAAAGGAGTTCAGTCTTGTTGGATGTCCCGAAAACCAGAGCTTTGTCGCGCTGGGAGATATCATAGAGGACGATCATTCGCTGCCGCGCCATGACATTCCCCGCGCGCACCTTATCGGAAACCCCTCCCTTTGCCAGGTATGGATCCACCATCGGGGAGATGTCCACGACTTCGGTTTTCATTCCCAGCTCCGATGCCACGAGTTCTGCGTCCGCCTGGCTGGCAGGAGAGCTCTGCCGGTGGGGGAGGATGACTGCAAGGACCTGCTGGGGCCCGAGAGCGCGGACGGCGAGTGCCGCACACACCGCGGAATCCACTCCTCCGGAAAGCCCCAGAACGGCTCGTTGGAAGCCCGCATTGTGCGTTTCATCCCGCAGGAAATCCACGAGCACCCGCTCCACCGTTGCCGGATTGAGCAGGCCGGAAAGGTCTGTTTTTGACACGGTTTCCATTGCGGTAAGGTACGAAAGGGGTGGGTGGGATTCAAGGAGTCGGCGTCTTGCAACTCCCCCAGCCATTTTGTATTCTTCTGATGCAGGTACGAACCTCCGAATGTAAGGTGATGATGAGCACGCCAACCAGATTCGCTTTGCCGTTGACACTCCTCTTCCTTCTTGGTGCCGTGCCTTCCATGGCCGGATCCATTATCGGTCCGCGTCTGGAAGAGGCACTTCGGAATGGCACTCAGGAGAGCACGCTCACCGTCTGGGTGTACTTCACGGACAAAGGGAGCCGCGAGCTGCAGAAATCCTCCGTCCCGTCCACCGTTGTGACTAAACAGTCGCTCCGGCGCCGCGCCAAAGTGCTTCCGCCCGAACAACTCACGGACTACTCCGACCTGCCTGTCGAGGACGCCTACGTTTCCAGACTCGGGGCGGCAGGGGCGACAATCCAGCATCGCTC
>JADLEA010000458.1 GCA_020846365.1 Bacteroidota bacterium | reverse complement strand
TAGCTGATCGGACTCGGCGAACCGGCGAGCAGCGCGTCGCGGAATGCGCCGCCGTCTTTTGTCACGACGGCGATCTGCATGTTCCCGAACTGCCAGTACTCCCTGATCGCGGCATTCACCTCTTCCCGGCTCAGATCATCCATCATCGCTCTGAACTTTTCAAGATGGCTCCCTTCGATCCCGTAGAACCGGTCGTCCAGCGCGTAGCCAAGCCGCTCCATCGTCGTGGGAGCGTAATGCAGCACGTATTTCTTCAGGAAGTTGCGCGTCTGCTGAAACTGCTCCTCTGTAAGGCCCTGTTCCACAAGGTTCTTGAACTCGCGAAGCGCCGCGCGCAGCGCGAAGAGCCCGGCCTCGAGCGGCACGGGACGGATCCAGATCTCAAACATCTGCATCCTCCTCGCGACATTCTGCGGCGGCATCTGACGCATGCCGCCGTACGGGAAATGCTCAATGTAGGAGTAGTCGCCGTAGTTCAGTCCGCGCGCCTCACGGATGACCTGATACAAATGGCTGCTCGAATTGCGATGTTCTCCAAGCCATGAATTCGCAATCGCCAGAGCGTACCATGCCCGCTCGCCGCGCACGGGACGGAGAGGGAACCCCATGGAGATCGCCGTTGCCGGAGCATCCTTTTCCACGATCGTCACGCGGAACCCGTCGGCAGGCGCAAACGGAATGGGAGGTGCGGATTGAGACGGGCCCGAGGGAAGCCGCCCAAGATCGGCGGCCAGCCGGGTTACCAGTTCTTCATCGTATCCGCCACCCACGCCCGGCACGACGTTCTCCCGCGTGAAATGCCGGGTGTAAAACTCCCGGACATCCTCGAGCGTGATGCTCTTCACGCCGGCCACAGTCCCCTCGACAATGTGACCGTACGGTGTACCCTTGTACACTTCGCCGTAGAGAACTGCTTTGCCGAGCTCTTCGTCGTTCGCATACCGCAGCGTGTTCTCAAGATAGTTGAGGGTTTGACTCTTGATCCTGTCCAGATCTTCCTGCGTGAATGCGGGAAGGAGCATGGCGTCGGTGAAGAGTGAAAAGAACGGCGCAAGATTGTCTTTATGGACCCGCCCGGAGATGATCGTCATCTCCGCCGATACCGACGCGCCATACCCCGCTGCGAGCGGATAGAGCCGGTCTATGATCTGGGCATACGTGTTCGTGCGCGTTGACGCATCCGCAAGCATCTGTCCCGTAATGTATGCCAGGCCTTCCTTCCCGGCCGGATCATGCTGGGAACCCGTCTTGAACCAGATACGGAAGGAGATCGTAGGGTCATTGTTCACGGGGAGCAGAACAAACGCATTGGTATTCACAGGTTGGCCTCCGGCCTCAAAGACGGCGAAGAGTAGGAACAATGCGGAGATACCGGTCAGAAGTTTCATTGACGGTCTCCTTTCAACACAACAACGGTGCGCCGCTCGGGAGCGAAGTACTTCCGGGCCGCATCCTGGATTTCCGCAGGGGTGATGCGTTCCAGCGTGGTGTAGAGCGGTTCAACGACGCCGATCCCGCCTGTTAGCGCTACGAACCTCGCAAGCCCGCCGGCCACGTTGTCGGGGGTATCCAGGTGCATGAGAAAACCGTACTTCCGCCGGCGCTTGATGTCCGCCAGCTTCTTCCCGTCAACCTGGTGCGCCTGGAACTTCGCAATCGTCTTGTAGACCTCCTCCTGTACCGCCGGAACATCCGCCTCCTGCTTCACCATTGCAACGACCTCAAAGAGCGGGACGTCACGGTTCATCGGAACGCTTCCCTGTATGAACTCCACGCGCTGTTCCTGAATATACAGCTTCTTGTACAGATCGCTGGTCTCTCCGAAGGCGAGGTCATTGAGGAGCATCGCCGCGACAAACGTCCGGTTCGCGGGATCGAACGCCTCCCCCTTGTACGCGATATCCAGAATCGGCAGCGTCTTCCCCTGGTACGTGATCTCCGCCTTGCGCTCGCCCCGCTGCGGCGGCTCCGTCGGCACCTGCGGAGAGACATAGCCCTTCTTCCAGCCACCGTAGTAACGCCTCGCCAATGTCAACGTCCCCTGCATGTGGAAGTCGCCGACGATGAGTATGACCACGTTCTCGGGCCGGTAGTAGCGGTCGTAGAAGGACTTGCTGTACGCGTACCCGCCGGGCATGGCCTTGATATCCGCTTCGAACCCGATGGTCGTGTGTTTGTACGTATGGATATCGTACGCCAGGTCCTGAAGTTTCTCATTCAACAAGGCGAACGGGCTTGTGATGGACTTCCGGTACTCGCCATAGACCGCGCCGGCTTCGGTCTGGAATTCCCGTTCCTCGTAGGACAGGTTCTGGAATCGGTCGCTTTCCAGATCCATGACCTTCTCAAGATCCTCCGTCGCGAAGTTCAGATGATAGGCGGTGTAGTCATCCGTCGTGTACGCATTTGCGTCTGCACCGATGCTGGTGATCAGGCTGTCATACACGGGCCCGGGATATCGCTTCGTGCCGCGGAACATCATATGTTCGAAGAAGTGGGCGAAACCCGATTTACCGGACTCGTACTCGTCCCTGCTGCCCGTCCGGACAATCGAGTAGTACGCGACGAGACCCGGGCTTTCCATGGGAATCATGATCACGGTCAGCCCGTTGGGGAGCACCTCGGTGAACGACACATACGGAAAAATGGGCTTGGTCATAGCCGTGGTTCCTGCAAGGAACAACATTGCGAGCACTGATGACGCTCGTACCATAGGGTCTCCGTAACATGAGGGTGGTGGAACAGGAAGTGCATACGCCCGGTTGACGCAGTGCTCACCGTCCGATCGCTTCCCTGCCGGCAGGCACTTCAGCGCTTGCCTGGATCTCCGCGAGGAGTCCGGCGTTGTCGAGCGCCCATTGGGCCAGCCAGAGGAGGGTCGGACCGGTGACGTTCACGCCGTGGTGCGGTTCAATATGCGCGTCGCCGGCGAAATCACGCCCGGCGGCAAACGCTGTCGCGAACGCATCCACTTTGCCGCGTAGAGCAAAGATCGCCGCCTGGTATGTCGAACAGGAGACGGGAGGGTTCTTTTCCCCGTGAACTACATATCCGGCCGGCAGCAACGCGTGGTGCAGGTAGCCATGCCAGTGGGCAAGCGCCAGACCGGATGACGCAAACGCCGCGGCAAACCGGGACGCGGGCGACAGCGCCGCCTGAATGCCCGCAACAATCGCGTTCGCAGCAGCATGCGCGAGAATCGTCAGCGTGTCGTACGACGGTTTGCAGTCGAGGCCCGGGCTTACTCCCCGCGGCGTCGCAAAGATCACCGTCCCCCTCGACAACCCGAGCATCACGAGATCCCGCTGGGGGTCAATATTGGACTTGTCGCACCCGGACCGGGACGTCAGCATCCACACATCCGGAACGTGAACCCACACGGCGGATCCTGGCATACGCGCTTTCACCCAGAGCGCGTCCTGACGGGCGAGCACATCGCCCGACGCGGCATCCGGACCGAACTGAGCGCCGGCCTCCACCATGGTGAGGACTTGCGCCGGAGGGATTGCGAGCTGGCGCGCAAGAAATCCGTAGCTCATGCCCGACCGGTGATCCAGGTACGCAGCTGCGAGCCGTTTGTAGTACCGGTTGCGGAACTCCAGGCTCTCCAATGACGTATGGAACAACATCAGGCCCGTGTCCGCCCAGAGCTTCCCGCTCTCCTGAAAGTCCTGCACGTACGCCCGGTATCGGGCATCGTGGAGATCCAGCCCCCCTTCGCGCACATCAAAGTCGGAGGCATGAGGGGGCACTACGGGGGCGGCGATCTTTGGAATCAGGACATGAAACACATCTTCGGCAAAGGCGGCATACGAGCAGCGGATAATGGCGCCGTTCATCGTGCACACCGTCCAGGAATCGTCGTCTACGTAGATCACCACCTGCACGATGTTCCATGCCAGCATCCGCACCACGCTATTCAAACGCTCCTGTGAATGCTTCTCGGTGTGGGCCGGGCACGGACCGTCGACGATGCCCACCACCGTAGCCCGCCGGAGGTTTGTCACGTGATCCACCGGAAGATCGCCCGTTTCCAGGTCACCGGGCGCGATCACGACTATCCCCTCCCGGAGCTTCTCCGTCCCCGCGTCCAGGAGGGCGTCCTCATAGCGCACAATCCCGACATCGCACGTCGTGAACGCGTTCCGGAGGCGGTCGCTGAATGCGAGCACCCGTTCGGAGATTTTGTGCACGGGGAAGAACGTCACCGTGAGACTCCTCGCCATGGCCTCCGGCAACACAGGCACTGCCGTCGTCATGCCGAGGATAGCTTGCACCGCCTGGTCGGATAGTACCGGCCTGTTCACGTCATCGTTCATTGGTGGTACCCTCAGCCATCTCCACTCCTTCAAGTCGAAATATCCGAACGAGCCAATCGCCGAGCGCCGGCCAGGCGGCAGAGGCGAGGATCAGTGTTTTCGGACCGAGAAACGACACCACGATTTCCCTGCGCCGTTGCCGCACGGCACGCAGGACGGCCCGTGAGACGCGCACCGGGGACAGTCTCTGCGACACGCGCGGTAGCCGCAAGTTGGCGATCATCGGGGTGTCCACGCGTTCCGGAAACACGGTCGAAGCATAGACGCCGGTCCCGTGCAATTCCTGACGCAACACGTCCATGAATCCGGTCACGGCGAACTTCGACGCGGCATATGCCGCATCCATCGGCAGACCCTTCTTTCCATCCACAGAGCTTATGGCCACAATGTGGCCCGAGCGTTGCGCCAGCAGGTGCGGCAGGGCCGCCCGGATCACGGAGACCGTGCCGTGGTAATTCACCTCCATGGTTCTCCGTATCGTCTCCGGTGACAGGTCCTTTGCCGCGCTACGAATGTACACCCCTGCGCTGCAGATCACCGTATCCACCCGCCCGTACGCTCCCAGCGTCCGCTGAATCAGCAGTTGCACATCCGCCTCCCGTGTGACGTCCGCGGGCACAACGAGCACGTCACCCCCCCGTTGCCGGAGCTCTGCAGCCAACG
>JADLEA010000457.1 GCA_020846365.1 Bacteroidota bacterium | reverse complement strand
GTATCTCGGCCGCACGATCGTGTAGGAGCGTGTGCAGATTCATAGCCGGATCCATAATAGGGGAACGACCGGAAGATGACGCAAGATACGGGGAATCCCGCTCTTTCGCAACGCTGCGGGCGCAGCGGGGCGCCGCTCACGCTTCGGGCTTGTTGGTCCAATCGATGAAGACACGCCTGCGCGGGGGCTGGCAGGCCGGACAATAGAACACATCATAGCCCCGCACGCCTTCGCGGCGGATGATGGTGCCGCAACGCGGACAGGGTTCTCCTTTGCGGTTTCGCACGCGCATGTGATCGCGCACTTTCACGTGAATAGGCTGTCGCGCCTCAGCCACGGCACGGATACCATCCGCCATGACATCCCGAATCGCGGCAAACACGCGCTCCCGCTCATCGGGCTCGAGTGTTCCGGCGAGAGTCTTCGGATGAATGCGCGCCGCAAAGAGAATCTCGTCTGCATACGCATTGCCGATACTGTTCAAAAGTGAATGATCGTTGATCAACGCGCGTATCTGCATGCGGGGATGGTCTCCGAGTCTGCGGAAGAACTCTTCGAACGTGAAGCCGGGCGAAAGGATGTCGA
The DNA here is from genome assembly GCA_020846365.1 of Bacteroidota bacterium. Classification (GTDB taxonomy): domain Bacteria; phylum Bacteroidota; class Ignavibacteria; order UBA10030; family UBA6906; genus JAGDMK01. The sequence continues at coordinate 13,082 of JADLEA010000457.1, read as the reverse complement.
CCCCCAGGGCGTCCAGGCCCGGGATGGCACTGGTGGAGCCCGTGTGAACGAAGTAGATCTTGAGCATCTTATTTTCGTCGCACATGTTCAGCCGCGTGCCGTCATCAAGATGGAGGGCCATACAGATGTGGCCGAGCGGGCGGTCGGGCTTCCGCTGGTGCTGTATGCGCCCGGAAAGCATCAGGTTCAGGACGAGTTCAAGGGTGGAACTGACGGTTATCCTCAGGAACGGACCGTGCGAGTCGACGCCGGTGATCGTGAGCGTCTTCAACGCCCGTTCCGGGGGATCGCCCACCGCATTCCTGAGGACTACGGGTTGACGCACCTCCGCCGCAGTGATCGTGCGGTTCGTCGCATGCTGACGGAGGTAATCCCGTATGTAGAGAAGATCCGGAAGTTCAGGCATCCGCGTTGAGGAGTCGGTGCATGCTGTCAGGAAGGGTGTTCACTCAACGCTTCTTCCGGTTTGGTGAACCACTCGCTCGCGAAGGAGTACACCATGTTCCGCCCGCGCCGCTGCGCCTCAAACAGCGCCTTCTTCGCGGTGATCAGGAGCGCGTCAATCGTGTTGCCGTTCCGCGGAAAGGCAGCCACGCCGATGCTGACGCTCGTATGGAGGTTCTGTGCGGTGAACTCCAGATCGTGAATGCGCTGCCGCAGACGCTCCGCGAAGTCCCGGCACCCTTCCAGTCCGGTGTTGGAAAGTATGAGAATGAACTCGTCGAAACCATAGCGGGCTGCGGCATCCACGGGGCGCAACTCTGAGAGCACCAGCCCGCCCAGAGCCTTGAGGAGCTGGCGAGAGGTGTCGAAGCCGTACGTGTTTACGGTGTCCTTGAAATTGTCCACATCCAGGAGTAGGATGGCAAAGCTCTCGCCAAACTCCTCCGCCCTTTCCCTCGCGGCTTTCAGCTTCTCCAGGAACGGAGAGTATTTCTCCAGCCCTGTCTCCCTGTCAATCCTGTCAAGCCGTATGTTCTCCTCATGCAGGAGCGACTTGGTGACCGCGATGCCGGCGATATCGGCAAACAACTGCAGCATCTCCACGTCCCCGTGACCGAGCATGCCGGACTCTGCACAATCGACGTGCAGGTAGCCGAGGGTGCGTTGATCCACGGTGATCTGAAGGCAGATGCACGAACCGAACGGATGCTCGAGCATGATCTCCTGCGCCAGCGAGGGCTCGGTGCGGCTGTCGATGATGACAATCGGCTTTCCCGTCCAGAGCAACTGACCGATCGCAGTCGTGGCGATCCTCCGCCGGAACGAATTGCAGAACGTAAGGGAAAGATTGTGACACTGGTCGATACGCAGGTATTCGGTCTGGGGATCGATCAGGGCGACGGCACAGGTCTGACACTTGTACGAGCGAACGATGCGGTCCACAATGAGGGAGAGGACGCGTTCGTAGTGGCTTGTGGCTTTGAGGGTATGGACGATCTCGGCGAAATACCTGAAGCACTGCTCGTTGACCGGGTGCATGGCATTCATCCTCCGGCTGTGAATGATGGTCCGGAACCCTGCCGTAATAAGCAAAGAAACAAGGTGGATGTCAACGCGACACACACACAACTCCCCGGGGCGACCCTCGTGCCTCTGGGATGGGCACGCCCGACTTGACTCTTATTCCGCACCGTCGTATTATGAAATAATACCGTTAGGGGTGTCCTGCTGAAACCGCGGGACTGAGAGTAGACCCTGGAACCTGATCTGGATTATACCAGCGTAGGGAAACGGACACAGGCAATTGTTCCCCTCATGTCAGCCGTTTCTCCAGGTCACCCCGCGGAGAAACGGCTTTTTCTTTGGCAGGAGGGATGCATGAAACGCCTTGCCGTCATACTCGCATTCACCTTGATCGCCTCGTACGCTTTCGGCTCGCAAGGCGGCATCATCAAGGTCACAGTCTTTGACGCGGAACGCCACCGCCCGCTCGCCGGCGCGCACGTCACCATCGCCGGAACGACGACCGGCGGCTCGACCGACTCGAACGGTGTGTGCACGTTGCCGGGGATTCCTGCAGGCAGCGTAACACTTCGCATCGCGTTCGTCGGATACGGTTCCGCGTCCCGGCAGGTCGAAGTCGAGAGCGATGTGACGACTAGCCTCAGCGTTGTGTTGCAGCCCGCGGTCATACCCGGCCAGCCGATGATCGTGACCGCGACGCGGGGCCGCGAGAGAGAAACACCGGCGACATTTTCGACACTCGACCACCAGACCATCCGCGAGCGGTACACAACGCAGGATATTCCGGTGCTGCTCTCGGAGCTCCCCTCGACCACTTTTTATTCCGAAAGCGGGACAGGGATCGGGTACACGTACCTGAATATCCGCGGCTTCGATGCGCGCCGGGTGGCTGTGCTGGTGAACGGTGTGCCACAAAACGACCCGGAAGATCATAATGTATACTGGCTGGACTTCCCCGACCTTGCGGCAAGCGCAGAGGATATTCAGGTCCAACGGGGCTCCGGGAGCGCATTCTACGGTCCCCCCGCCATCGGGGGATCGGTGAACCTCGTGACATCCCATTTCGGACACCAGCGGTCATTGCAGCTCTCCGCGGGAATCGGCAGCTATAACACGCGGAAATACTCCGCGTCGTTTTCATCGGGCCTTGTGGAAGAGCGGTATGCGATGCATGCGCGGCTCTCCAAACTGCTGAGCGGGGGCTATCGGGACCGCGCATGGGTCGATTTCAACAGCTATTTCCTCGGCTTCACCCGGTATGACGAATCGATGACCACGCAGCTTCACGTGTACGGCGGGCCAATATCCGACGGTCTCGCCTACTACGGCATCCCCAAAGAAGATGTGAAGAATCCCGATCGGCGGCGCAACAATCCCATTGCCCGTCCGGAAGAAATTGAAAACTTCTCGCAACCACACTTCGAGCTCTTGCACGAATGGCGATTGTCGCCGGACGTGACGCTGAATACCACGGCATTTCTGGTGCTTGGCGACGGATTCTTCGACTACGACGGCTCCTGGGCGCCGTATTCCTACTACCGCATTACGCCGGAGAACGGTTTTGCGATACAGGGCGATCCTGACACGCTCTACCTGCCGGGTGCGCTGATCCGGGCACAGGTCACGAACCGGCAGTGGGGAGTTCTGCCGCGCGTGACGTGGCGACATGCGGGCGGGGAGGTTATTGCCGGCGGTGAATTCCGCATACACCGCTCGCTGCACTGGGGGCGGCTGCAATGGACGCAGGAATTGCCCGCGGGCGTGCCTTTTGATTATCGCTACTATGACTATCGCGGAGCCAAGGATATCGCCTCCGTCTACGCGCATGCGCTTCAGGATCTCTCGGGCAACATGAAGCTGATGGCTTCACTCCAGTACGTCTACAACCGGTATCGTCTGTACGATGAGAAGTACATCGGGACGGATTTTGCCATTCCGTACCACTTTGTGAACCCCCGGCTCGGAGTGAACTACAACATGAACGACGCCTGGAACGCCTATGTGAGCTTCGGGTACACCTCGCGCGAACCCCGGCTTAAAAATCTGTACGATGCCGCCGAAGCCAGCACCCCGGCAAGCTGGGGCGCAGTAGTTCCCCAGTTTGCCGCCGATGCCTCCGGGAAACTCGACTATCGCCGGCCGCTCGTCAAGCCGGAATCCCTTCTGGACCTGGAACTGGGTTGTGGCTACGTCTCGGAAGCCGCCCGCTTTTCCGCAAACGTCTATTGGATGGAGTTCACGGATGAGATCGTGAAGAGCGGTCAGGTGGACCGCTTCGGGCAGCCGGTGACGGGGAATGCCGACCGCACGCGTCACCTCGGTGTCGAGCTTAGCGGAAGAGTCCGGCTGACGAATGTTCTGGATCTCGCGGCGAACGCAACCATCAGCCGCAACCGGTTTGTACGGCATGCCGATTTCTCCACCGGCAGTCCGGTCGCGCTGGACAACAACCCCATTGCCGGATTTCCCGACCTGCTTGCCAACATCCGGCTGACGTTCCGGCATGAGCCGCTCGTGCTGTCAGTATCCGGCCGCTACGTGGGGAAGCAGTACACGGACAACTTCCGTGACGAGCTCCGGACCGTGGACCCGTTCTTCGTGAGCGACGCGTTCGGCTCGTACACCTTTTCCGGCCTTCTCGAAGATGTGGATGTCGAGGCCAGGGTGCAGGTGCAGAACCTCTTCAACGTGTTGTATGCAGCGTATGGAGAAGGGGATCAGTTTTTCGTGGGCGCGGAGCGAGGGGTCTATTTCCAGTTCTCTGTGACCCTTTGACCGGAAAGGCACATGTAATGCTGACTCTTCTTCTCTGCAACGGTGCTGCCCCCTCGCGCACGCTTGCGCGTAAGCTGGCACGAATCGCGGACCGTCTCGTCGTCGCTGACGGAGGTGCCAACGCGGCGCTTTCCCTCGGACTCACGCCCGACATCATCATCGGTGACCTTGACTCCATAGCATCGGCCTCGCGGCGCGCATTTGCTGCCGTCCGGACTCTCCGGGTTCGCCGTCAGGATAACACCGATATGGAGAAAGCGCTCGACCACATCCGCGCCGCCGGAGGGGGCGAGGTAGTCGTCCTCGGGGCGACGGGGGGGCGGATTGACATGACGCTCGCCAACCTTTCCGTTGTGTGGAGGTACATCCCGGCGCTTAATATCGTTTTCGCCGACAACGGCTGGTTTGCCGTGCCGCTCCGGGGAAGTCACACGTTTACTGCCAGGGCGGGGAGCAGGGTGAGCCTCATTCCGTTTGGCACCTGCAGCGGAATAACCTTGCGCGGCCTCCGGTTTCCCCTGACGGACGCCAGGCTGGGAGTGGGTGAAGTTGCGGTTAGCAACGTCGTGCGGTCGGGACGGTTCAGTGTCACGGTTAAGCGGGGCCGCATGATCGTCGTAGTATTTGATGCATGGCATCGCAGTTCGCGCTGAAACGATCATGCAATCCTCTCCTCCAGCTCTCCATTTCACTTTTATGGATGTACTCGTTCTTGCCGGCTACCTTCTCGTGGTGATGGGCATCGGGTGGTTTGCCGTCCGGCGTCAGAAGGGGAAGGGGGTGACGGAGTACCTTCTGGCCGGGAGATCACTCACCACTCCCGTGTTCGTCATGACGCTGGTCTCCACCTGGTACGGCGGGATTCTGGGTGTGGGGGAGTTCACGTATTCCTACGGTATTGCCAACTGGGTCATCCAGGGATTGCCGTACTACATCTTCGCCCTGCTTTTCGCATTCCTGCTCGCGGGGAAGATTCGAGCGAGCAACGCCACGACCATCCCGGACCGACTTCATATGGTGTACGACCGGCGCACGGCGCTCTTGGGCGCCGGACTCACGTTCCTTTTGATGACGCCTGCGCCATACGTGTTGATGATCGGCATCCTGCTCCAGATGATCACCGGGTGGAGTCTCTTGGCCTGTGTTGTCGCCGGCACAGTAGTAACGACGGTCTATCTCTTTGCCGGTGGTCTTCGCGCGGATATCTATACCGATGTGTTCGAGTTCCTTCTGATGTTCGGGGGCTTCGGCTTGATTCTCCCGTATGCCGTGAGCAGGTATGGCGGTTGGGAGTTTCTCAAGGTGCATGTTCCACCGCTCCATCTCACCTGGGACGGCGGGAACTCCCCCCAGTTCATCCTTGTCTGGTTCTTCATCGCGCTCTGGACCCTCGTTGATCCGGCGTTCTATCAACGTTGTGCCGCCGCGGCGTCGGGGGCCGTCGCCAGGAGGGGCATCCTTTGGTCGATCGTGTTCTGGATGCTCTTTGATGCCATGACGGTGACGGCGGGCCTGTATGCCCGGGCCGTTCTGCCGCCGCTGGATCAACCGGTGATGGCGTACCCATTGCTCGCAGAGCATCTCCTTCCGCCCATTGCCAAAGGGCTCTTCTTTGTCGGCCTGCTTGCCACCATCATGTCTTCCATGAACACCCTGGCATTTGTTTCGGGGACTACGCTCGGCAGGGACATCGTCTTGAGAATCCGGCGGACGCGGGGCACGGACAGTTCGCACGAACATAAGGGGGAAGGGGCCGGCACCGGGGACGCCTGGAGTGACAGTCAGGTTGAACTTGTGCATCAGCGGTCAGCGCTCGACGCAGATCCGGCCGGTCAGGAGGCCGTGAGCCGAGGGGACTCCGAGCGCCTATGGGTGCAAATGGGGCTGTTGATGAGCGGCGTCCTCGCGATCGTGCTTGCGCTGCTCGTTCCCTCGGTGATCAAGCTCTGGTACACGATCGGAACGGTGATCGTTCCGGGGCTGCTGATTCCGCTTGTCAGCTCATATTTCGAGAAGCTCAGGATTGATGCACGGACAGCTTTTCTGGCGATGCTTCTGGGATGGATGACATCGACGGTGTGGTTGCTCGCGGGGTGGACGCGGCAGATCGGGGTCGCGGAGTATTATCCGTTGGGGATAGAACCTATGATCCCCGGGCTCCTGGTGAGCGTTGCGGTATGGCTCGTGGGTCGCGCGGCCCGGAGGTGAACCGGTGTCCCCGTTCGTGGACTATCCGAGCTTGATCTGATACTGCTGGATTTTGGTATAGAGTGTCTTGAGACTGATGCCCAGCACCTTTGCTGACTCCGCCTTGTTTCCCCTGAAGCTGCGCAGCACGCCCTCGATATGCAGGTGCTCGATCTCCTTCAGCGCCATGGCCGTCCCCAATTTCTGGTCTCCGCCTCCTCCGGCCGTGAGTGAGGACGGAGAGTTCGGCAACGAGAAATCCTGCGGCTCGATCACGCCGTTGCGGCAGAGAATCGCGGCGCGTTCGATCACATTCTCCAATTCCCTGATGTTCCCGGGCCAATCGTAGTCCATGAGCACCTCCATCGCCTTGGGGGAGATGGTGGTCTTCACCTTTGTCTTCATGCGGTTGGAGAGGAAGGCCGCAACCAGCTGCGGGATGTCCTGCTTGCGCTGGCGAAGGGAAGGGATCTCGATGGTGATGACATTCAAGCGATAAAGCAGGTCTTCGCGGAAGCGTCCCTCGCGCACTTCATCCTTGAGATTCTTGTTCGTCGCAGAAAGAATACGGACATCGGCATTGAGCGTGGTATTTCCCCCGACCCGCCGGAATTCTCCGCTTTGAATGAAGCGCAGGATTTTCGGCTGGACGACCGGGCTGATATCGCCGATTTCATCGAGGAAGAGGGTTCCGTTGTTGGCAATCTCCACAATCCCCGGTTTTGTTGCCCGGGCGTCGGTGAACGCCCCCTTCTCGTACCCGAAGAGTTCGCTTTCGATCAGCGTATCCGGAATGGAAGCACAGTTCAGCGTCACGAACGGAGCTTCCGCGCGGAGGCTGTTCTTGTAAATGAAATTGGCGATGAGTTCCTTGCCGGTTCCGCTGGGTCCCTGGATGAGCACGGTGGATTCCGTCGGGGCGACTTTTGCGGCGATTTCGAGGACTTTCTGGAAAGCCTCGCTCGTCCCGACCATCTCATGAGTCCCCTGGAGGCGGTCGAGCGCGTCCTTCATCAGAAGGTTGTCGATCATTAGTTGCCGGCGTTCGAGTGCCCGCCCGATAGTGGAGAGCAGCTCGTCGGCAGTGGTCGGCTTGGTAATGTAGTCGTATGCGCCGAGACGCATGCATTCCACTGCCGTTTTGACGTCAGATGCCCCGGTCAGCATAATGACTTCTATGCCCGGGAAGTTGTTCTTGATGAATTTCAGCACCTCGATCCCGTCCACCTTCGGCATCTTGACGTCCAGCAGGACGATGTGGTACAGTTTCGTCTGGACCGCATTGATTGCCGACACGCCATCCACAACGGTGTCTGCCGAATAGCCGGCAGTTGTGATCAGGGATGAAAGGAGGTATCGGAAGGCTTCCTCGTCATCAACAACAAGGATGGAAGAGTCTTTTTTGGCCATGGTTGTGGGCATCTTACCCCAGCCCTATATAGAGAAAAGGACGTTCAAAATCAACCGTTGATTGATTTTTAGCCCTTCAGTTCGTACTTTTTCTGATGTCAAACCTCACTTCCTCGCCTATGCGCATTACGGAAAGCTTCATCCGCACTCTCCCGAAAGTTCTCTTGCACGATCATCTTGACGGCGGTCTCAGGCCGAAAACGATCATCGAGCTTGCCGGAGAACAGGGTTATGACAAGCTTCCCACCACCGATCCGGCCGATCTGGCCGACTGGTTCCATCGCGGGGCACGGCGGGGGAGCCTGCCACTCTATCTTGAAGGCTTCGCCCATACCACTGCGGTGATGCAGACGGAAGAAGCTCTGGAACGAGTCGCGTACGAGATGATGGAGGATATGAAGGCCGACGGGGTCGTGTACGTCGAGACCCGCTTCGCCCCGGTGTTCCACACGGAAAAGGGGCTTCACTGGGACGACGTGGTGAATGCGGTGCTCCGCGGATTGGAACGGGGGAAGAAGGACTTCGGCGTGGAATACGGTGTCATCCTCTGCGCCATGCGCAACATGAAGCTCTCGCTGGAGACGGCGGAGCTGGCGGTGGATTTCCGGGAGCGGGGGGTGGTAGGATTCGACCTGGCAGGCGAGGAGGGGGGATACCCTCCGAAGAAACATGTGGATGCCTTTCACTACATTCAACGCGAAAACTTCAACATTACCGTACACGCCGGCGAAGCGTTCGGGAAGGAAAGCATCTGGCAGGCGCTGCAATGGTGCGGTGCCCACCGGATCGGCCATGCTACCCGGCTCGTGGAGGATATCGGTCTCGACAAGCGCAACCACCGGAAAATCGTCCGCATGGGATACCTGGCGCAGTATGTTCTGGACAAGCGTCTGCCTCTGGAGATCTGCCTGACCAGCAATGTGGATACCGGGGCAGTAAAGAGCGTTGAGGAACATCCGTTCGGGCTCTACTACAAGTACAAGTTCCGGGTGACGTTGAATACGGACGATCGTCTGATGAGCAACACCACCATGACGAAGGAGTACCGGATTGCGCACCAGGTCTTCAAGCTCTCCCTCAACGATTTAGAGAAGCTCACGATCAACGCGATGAAGAGCGCATTTCTTCCCTACAATCGCCGGATCCAGATCATCTACGACGTCATCAAGCCGGGTTTCGCAGCCGCGCGCAAGCGTCTGGCAAAGAAAAAGCCATGAATCTCTACCTTGTCCGTCATGCGGAAGCGAAACACATCGGCGGGTCGATTACGACAGATGCCGCGAGACCTCTTACGGCGGACGGGGAACGTGCTGCGCTGATGATGGGAAGATTCCTTGGACGCGTCGAGCCGCATGTGCCGTTGATCGCGTGCAGTCCGCTTCTCCGGGCGACACAGACGGCCGCCTTGCTTGGCAGGGGTCTGGACCGTCCTCCGGTGCAGGAGACCTGGGAGGAGCTGTCTCCGGGAGCGTCGCACAAAGCGCTCGTTGCGCGGCTGGCAGCCGCTCCGGGAGCATCGATGGTCGTAGTGGGGCATCAGCCGGACATGACCAACGTGTTGGCCTATCTCGTGGCCGACGGCGCCGCGGAGATTGCCATGAAGCCGGCTGCGATGGCATGTATCAGCTTTGTGCCGGGGATCTCGTCTGAAAGCGCCCGCCTGCATTGGCTGGTGACTCCGGAGCTGATCCGCACGCTTGCCCCCGGAATCTAACGGAGGAGGGAATGAACATTACGGTTGTGCGCATCGACAAACCCGCCGAGATGAATTTTCTGCTCGGCCATGCACATTTCATCAAGACCGTCGAGGATCTGTACGAGGCGATTGTGCAGACGAATCCAGCCATGAAATTCGGGATCGCCTTTTGCGAGGCCTCGGGTCCCTGCCTCGTTCGCGCCGCGGGCAATGAGGACCGGCTGGTCGAGCTTGCGAAGAAGAATGCACTCGCCCTTGCCGCCGGCCACACGTTCATCGTGTTCATGGAACAGGGCTACCCCATCAATATCCTGAATGCGGTGAAGAACGTTGCCGAAGTCTGCAGTGTTCATTGCGCCACGGCAAACCCTACTGAGGTTCTGATTGCGGAGACGGACCTGGGCAGGGGCATTCTGGGTGTCATCGATGGAGAAAAGAGCAAAGGGATTGAAACAGCCGATGACATACGAAAGCGCAAGGAATTCCTGCGCGCGATCGGCTACAAAATGTAATCCACTGTCCCTCTCCTCGCAGGGAGAAGCCGGGCAAAAACTGTTCACGGTGTCCTGATTGATAAGGAGATTGGCCATGAGAGAAGCACGCAGCATCGTCGCCATCCTCGCCGCCCTGGTTCTGTTGTTGGTGATGGGCACGAGCGATTCGCTTGCGCAGAAGAAAAAGGCTCCCGCGAAGACCACCCCGGCGGCCACACAGCAGTCCACAACGCCTGCCCCGCCCCCGAGCGCAAAACAGGGCGTCACCATGAAGGACCTTCTCGCAAAGTATAAGGGCCAGCTGACCACCCTCGGCGTGCTCAAGCAGGTCGAGTGGGACTATTTTATCGTGGAGGAAGACGGCGGCGAAGTCGTTCACCCCATCAGTGACATCAAATCCATCAAGATTCTCAAGATGGAAAAATCCGCTGATGAAGACGAAGGCGATGAGGAGAGCGAAGAGGAACTCCCTAAACTCGATATCCGTCTGCGCTAGAGAGACCACGATGAAATCCCTTGGCATCCTTCTCTGTGCGGTCTGCCTCGCGGGCTGCAGCCCGTCGGACGATGACCTGCGTCGCCTCATCCGCGACGAGATGCAGCGTCAGCCGGGCGCGGTCTACTATGCCCCGACAAAAGTGATCGGTCCGTATACGCCGGCCGTCCAGACCGGACCGCTGGTGTTTGTGTCGGGACAGATCGCCCTCGATCCTGCGACGGGCCAGATGGTCCAGACGGACTTCGAGGCCGAGACCCGGCAGGTCCTCGCGAACCTGCGGACCGTTCTGGCTTCCGCCGGGTGCGATTCCTCCGACGTCGTGAGCGCGACCGTGTACTTGAAGAACATGAATGACTATCAGGACATGAACGCGGTCTACGGAACATTCTTTCCTGAAGGCAAGTATCCCGCCCGGGTGGCCGTGGAGGTGAGCAATCTTCCCAAAGCGGCGAACATCGAGATCGCCGTCGTGGCGGTGAAGAAGTAGAGGCGGAACGCATGAAGACCCGGGAACAACAGGTGGCTTCCGTGCGCGCGCCCAGAGGGACGGCGCTGAGCTGCAAGGGCTGGGTGCAGGAGGCGGCGCTGCGCATGTTGATGAACAACCTTGACGCAGAGGTCGCCGAAAAGCCGGAGGAGTTGATCGTGTACGGCGGGGTGGGCAAAGCCGCGCGCAACTGGGACTGCTATCATGCTATCGTGCGAACGCTGCGCTCCCTCGAAGGCGACGAAACCTTGTTGATCCAGTCCGGCAAGCCGGTGGCAGTCTTCAAAACCCATCCGGACGCCCCGCGTGTGCTGATAGCCAACGCGCTGCTCGTTCCACGCTGGGCGACATGGGATGAATTTCGCCGGCTGGAAGCTCTTGGATTGACGATGTACGGACAGATGACCGCCGGGAGCTGGATCTATATCGGCACGCAGGGGATTCTGCAAGGGACCTATGAGACGTTTGCCGCCGTGGCGGACCGGTCGTTCGGGGGCTCGCTCTCCGGTAGGCTGCTCGTGACTGCAGGGCTCGGCGGGATGGGAGGCGCGCAGCCGCTCGCCGCAACACTGAACGGCGCGGCGTGTCTGGCCATTGAGGTGGACCGTTCCCGGATCGAACGACGCCTGAAAACCGGCTATGTCGACACGATGGCGGAAACCCTTGACGAAGCGCTCAGCATCGTTCAAACCGCAAAGGAGCTCAGGGAGCCCCGTTCCGTCGCGCTTGTCGGCAATGCCGCAGAAGTCCTGCCCGAATTGCTGGCGAGGAAGATCGTGGTAGACGTCCTGACTGATCAGACCTCTGCGCATGACACGCTCAACGGCTATGTGCCGGCACATCTGCCGTATGAGGAAGCGTTACAACTGCGCAAGACCGATCCGGCACGGTACACCATGCTGGCCCGTTCGTCGATCGTCGAACACGTGCAGGCCATGCTGGGTCTTATGGAGCGCGGGGCCGTCACTTTTGACTACGGGAATAACATCCGCGGGGAGGCTCTTGCCGGCGGGCTGGAGCGGGCGTTCACCATTCCCGGTTTTGTGCCGGAGTACATCCGCCCCCTCTTTTGCGACGGGAAGGGGCCGTTTCGCTGGGCTGCTCTGTCCGGGGACCCCGAAGACATCTACCGCACCGACCGCGCCCTCCTGGAGACATTTCCCGGCAATGTCGCACTTCGCCGCTGGATCGAGAAGGCGCGGGAACATGTGCATTTTCAAGGTCTCCCCGCGAGAATCTGCTGGCTGGGCTACGGTGAGCGGGCCGCGATGGGCAAGATCTTTAATGACCTGGTCGCACGGGGAGAAGTCCGCGCGCCGATCGTTATCGGCAGAGACCACCTGGACTGCGGTTCCGTCGCATCTCCGAATCGAGAAACGGAGAGCATGCGGGATGGCAGCGATGCCATTGCTGATTGGCCGATTCTTAATGCACTCTTGAATGCCGCCGGCGGCGCCAGCTGGGTAAGCGTACATCACGGAGGAGGCGTCGGCATCGGTCTGTCATTGCATGCCGGCATGGTGGTGGTGGCCGACGGAACCCCTGAAGCAGCCCGACGACTCGAACGCGTGCTTACCTACGATCCCGGAATGGGCATCGTCCGCCACGCAGATGCAGGATACGAACGGGCACTGGAGAATGTGCGCCGGCATGATCTGCACATGCCCATGCTCTAGTGCGTCCCGAGGTGCTCCAGCTCCACATTCCACACACACATTGATGGAGGTCGGTATGCACGGTTTCGGTCACATCGAGATACCCTCTACAAACTTCAAGCGGACGAAGAAGTTCTTCGAAACGCTGTTCGGGTGGACGTATCAGGATTATCCTGAGATGAAGTACGTCATTTTCCGTGCGGGGTCGGAGCCCAACGGAGGATTCTACCTTGTGAGGAAGATGCCCAAAAAAGGGCAGGTCAACGTCTATATTGAGGTGGAGGACATCGACACCAAATTCAAAGAAATCAAGAAGGCGCGGGGGAAAGTGGTGGTGAAGAAGACGGAGATCCCGGGCATGGGCTGGTTCGCACAGTTTGCGACCCCCGACGGCTGTCTCCTCTGTCTCTGG
>JADLEA010000456.1 GCA_020846365.1 Bacteroidota bacterium | reverse complement strand
GCAAGGACGGCGAACCGCTGTATACGCAGCTCCTGATCTCTCCGATCATGGACGTGGACGGAAACGTCGTGGGGTATCTGGGGTCGCACCGTGACGTCACGGAGCAACGCGCGCTCGAGCAGCAGCTTATGCACTCCCAGAAGATGGAGAGCATCGGCACCCTGGCCGCCGGGATTGCTCACGAGGTGGGCAACCCGCTGACCTCCATTTCCTCGATCGTGCAGGTGCTGCAGCGTACGATGAACGACGAGTTTGCGCGCGACAAGCTGGCGCTCGTTCAATCCCAGGTCCACCGGATCACCAAAATCATCCGGGACCTGGTGGACTTTTCACGCCCCTCGAATTACCAGGTCCAACCCACGGACATCGTAAAGGTGCTGACGGATTCCGTCGAGATCGTAAAAATGGGGAAGAAAGCAAAAGAGGTGACGTTCTACACGCATGTGCGTCACCAGATTCCTCTCCTCTCTCTTGTTCCCGACCAGATCGCACAGGTGTTCATCAATATTCTCCTGAATGCGGTTGATGCGCTGCAGGGGAAACGGGGAACGATCACGACGAATTTCGAACGGGATGAGGATCTGGTGCGGGTGACCATTGCCGACGACGGCGCCGGCATCGAACCCGACCATCTTTCCAAGATCTTCGAACCGTTCTTCACCACAAAGCGCGTCGGCGAAGGAACCGGGCTCGGGCTCTGGGTCAGCTATGGCATCGTGAAGAGTTTCCGCGGTGACATCACGGTCAAGAGCGAACAGGGCGAAGGCACTTCCTTCTGCGTGACTCTCCCCCTGCATCCAGAGGACTACACGTATGGCTGAATCGATCCTGATCGTCGACGACGAAGAGATTATCCGCGAATCGCTCTCGTTCGTGCTCTCCAAGGAGGGATACCGGGTGCGCGACGCGGCAAACGGGCGCATTGCCCTGGACATGATCCGCGAGTCATCCTTTGACCTCGTCATCACCGACCTTGAAATGCCGGAGATGAAGGGGATCGAGCTGCTCGAACAGGTCGCGCTCGTGAGCCCGGAGACGTTCGTGGTGATCATCACCGCGTACGGATCCATCGACACCGCCATTGCCGCGCTGCGCAAGGGCGCCGTGGACTACGTGCTCAAGCCCGTGGAATTCGACGAGTTGATCGTGAAAGTCTCCCGCCTGCTGCAGTCCCGACGGCTCAGCCTGGAAAACAAACTTCTGCGCGGGGAGCTCCATCGCCAGTACACCTTCGATCAGATCATTGGGCAGAGTCCCGCCATGCAGCATGTCTTTGATACGATTCGCAAGGTCGCGGCGACGGACGGGACGGTGCTCATCACCGGCAAGAGCGGCACGGGAAAGGAGCTGGTCGCGCGCGCGATGCACTTCAACAGCAAACGCGCAAACGGTCCCTTCGTTGCGGTAAACTGCGGAGCCATTGTGGAAAACCTGTTCGAAAGCGAGTTGTTCGGACACAAGCGGGGAGCGTTTACGGGGGCGACAATGGACAAGGATGGCTTCTTCAAGTCCGCCGACGGAGGCACCATCTTCCTGGACGAAGTGAGCGAGATCCCCTTCCATCTGCAGGTCAAGCTCCTGCGCGCCATTGAACTCAAGGAAGTCACGCCCGTCGGAACCTCGCTCCCGGTCGCCGTGGATGTGCGCATCATTGCGTCCACGAACAAGAATCTGGCAAAGGAAGTCGAGGCGGGGCGCTACCGCGAGGACCTGTTCTACCGCCTGAACATCGTTGAAATTCTCCTCCCCTCGCTCACCGAGCGGGTGGACGACATTCCTCTTCTGGTACAGCATTTCGTCAGCAAGTACGCCAGGGAGATGAGCAAAGACGTGCGGGGGGTGGACAACGAAGTGATGAAATGCCTCGTGGGCCATTCCTGGAAAGGCGAGATCCGCGAGCTTGAGAACATCATCGAGCGCGCGGTGATCTTTGCCGAGGGGAGCATCGTGACCAAGAAAGAACTTCCGGCGTTCTTCGATCAACGCACCGACGCGGTCTATTCCTTTGACGCCAGGCGCTCCATGAAGGAAGCGGTGGACGACTTTGAGCGCCAGTACATCGCGCACGTGCTACGGACCAACCAGTACAACAAAGAGGTCGCCGCCAAGGCGCTCAAGATCAGCCTGTCATCTCTCTACCGGAAGATCGAAGAGCTGAATATCCCTTCGCAGGGTTAGGAATTTCCCACTCCGCATTCCCACAAATCGGAATCATTCCGGGGCATCCGGCGAAAACTCCTGCAAAATGGGGGCGTTTTCGACAGCTTCTCTCCCTTCAACCCCCGCAACTCTTGGCACAACTCTTGAAAAACATCATCGAAACAGCGGGGGACCCGGAATGATTTTTCTCAAGAAGATTCTGGTCACAACCGACCTTTCGCCGTTCTCCCTGGCGGCGATGGAATACGCGACTTCGCTGGGAACGCTCTACACATCGAGGATCTACCTTCTCTATGTCCTCGAGGGAAAAGATGGAGCGCACGGGAAAGAGGGGCAGACGCTGCCCAGGACCGAGGAAGAAGCTGAGAAAGCGCTCGAGGAGTTCGTTCGAACGAACATCCCGGGCGAGACCCGGCTGATGCGCGTTGTGCGGAAGGGTGTCCCGGTGGATGAAATCCGCGCCTTCGCACAGGAAGAGGGTATTGACCTCATCATCATGGCGACACACGGCCGGACCGGCGTGCGCCACATGGTGATGGGCAGCGTGGCGGAACGCATCGTGCGGCTGTGCAGCGTGCCGGTGCTGACCGTGAAGCCTCAACCTTTCCGGGAGGTCATTCTCCAGAGAGAGGATATCGAAAAGGATCTCCATCTGCGGTAAGCGCAAGGTGGCATCGGACAAGACGTGAAACAAGACGACGAACATAAGAACGCGAAGACGGCTCCCGAAACAGAGGGCGGCAACCATAAGAAGACGATTTTGCTGTACAGCCCCGACCTGAATTTCTGCTTCAGCCTGTCCATGCTCTTCCAGGACCGCTTCAACGTCATTACTACCACCAACCTGGGAATGCTGGACAAGCTGGTGGCCGACTATTCGGCCAACCTTGTCCTGGTCGATGCCGTCCCTTCCGAAAAACTCATTGAGCGGTTGGAAACGCTGCGTACGCTGAACAACCGCCTTCCGATTATCCTGCTCTACGTGTACAACGCCAAGGATGTAAACCTGGACCGGACTATCCGTGAGCATGTCGATTCGGTATTCTACAAACCGTTTGAGATTCTTCCGATCTCGAAACGTATTGAAGAACTCCTCACCAGGTCAGCCTGAAAAATCCCCTCCCGGGGGATGTCGTTTCCCATTCATGCAAACTCGATCGCAGAAACTCGCAAAATTGGGAATGCCCGGCACCTGTCCCCTTGAATATGTGGCAAATTTCAACAATCTTGGCGGCAGGATTTGGCATGTGGATTGACAAACAGTGCCATACTTGGCCAGTACAGGGAGAAAGCGGTTCGTGAGACAAATGCTTTTCATATCTGCGGCATGTGTTCTGTTCGCGGGACCCCTCATCGCGCAGTCCGATGAGGAGTGCCTTGGTTGTCACGCGGACGCGTCGATGAGCATGCAACGCAAAGGGAAAACTGTCTCCCTGATGGTGGATGGAAAAGCGTTTGCGGGGTCAGCGCACGGAGACCTGGGGTGTGTATCGTGTCATGTTGGCTTCAGCGCCACTGATCTCCCGCACGCGCCGAAAATCCAGCCGGTGGATTGCATGGAGTGCCACCAGGGGGACCAGCTCGACGCATATGCAAAAAGCATCCACGCCTCTCCGGCGAAAGGCAAACGGGCCGCGGCAAGCTGTGTGGACTGCCATGGCACACACGCAATCCGCCGCGTCTCGGGGCTGGAACCGGCGCAGAAGCAGGCCTTTGCCGAAGTCGTCTGCGCAACATGCCACGGAGATGTCAGCCGGCGCTATGCGCAATCTGACCACGGCATCGCGCTCGCCGAGGGCGTCATGGGAGCCCCGGGGTGTGTCGATTGTCACGGGGACCATGAGGTGCTCTCGTCCGCGTCGCCGGTGTCTCCCACGCATCGCACGCTCCAAGCCCGAATGTGCGAGGGGTGCCACCTCGACAATCCGGATGTCCGCGCCCGTATGGGACCCTCGGCGGGATTCATCCAAAGCTATGAACAGAGCGTTCATGGGCAAGCCATCGCGCAGGGTAACGACGCGGCCGCGACATGCACCGATTGTCATACAAGCCACGATACCAGGAAAGCGTCGATTCCATCCTCGACCGTGGCGAAAAAGAACATTGCCGGAACCTGCGCAGCATGCCACGCGGACATGCGGGAGCAATACGACGCGAGTATTCATGGCAAGGCGCTTGCGGCGGGAGTGGGCGCGTCGCCGACGTGCACCGACTGCCACGGCGAACACAACATCCTGTCACCGAAGGATAAACGGTCCCCTGTTGCCGCCTCCAACGTCTCGGCGCAGGTCTGTTCTCCCTGCCATGCCTCCGTCCGGCTGACGCAGAAGTACGGCCTTGCCGGTGACCGGTTTAGAAGCTTTGAGGACAGCTTCCACGGTCTTGCCACCAGGGCGGGATCGGTGGAGGTGGCCAATTGCGCGAGCTGCCACGGAGCGCACGACATCAAGCCATCCACGGACTCCACGTCGCGGATCCATCCGGTCAATCTGGTGCAGACCTGCGGTGGATGTCATCCCGGGGCGAACACCAACTTCACCCGTGGCGCCGTCCACGTCATTGCCACGGAGAGCGACGATCGCGTCCTGTACTTGGTTTCCAACGGCTACGTGACCCTGATCGTTGTCATCATCGGCGGGATGCTCATTCACAATGTCCTGGATTTCTTTAAGAAGTCCCGCAGGCAGCTGCAATACCGGCGCGGCGATCTTCCACGCAAGCGTGCCGCACACCGGCTCTACGTGCGTATGACGCTCAGCGAGCGGATCCAGCACGGGACCCTGCTGGTCAGTTTCATCACGCTGGTCCTGACCGGCTTCGCGTTGCGGTACCCTGATGCCTGGTGGGTGGCGCCAATCCAGAGTCTGAGCCCGTGGATGTTTGAAGTCCGGGGCATTCTGCACCGGGTTGCGGCAGTAGCCCTGGTGGGTGCCAGCTTGTTCCACATCTATTATCTCTTCTTTGTCCCCCGCGGCAAGCAGCTCCTGAAGGATCTTCTCCCGCGGCGGCAGGACATTGCCGACGCCGGCGCGGTGTTGCGATACAATGTGGGTCTGTCCAAAGTAAAGCCCCGTTTTGGAAGATTCTCCTACATTGAGAAGAGCGAGTACTGGGCACTGGTTTGGGGCACGTTCGTTATGGGCGTGACCGGGGTGATTCTCTGGTTTGACAACTTTTTCCTGGGGATACTCACCAAGCTCTGGTGGGACGTTGCGCATACGG
>JADLEA010000455.1 GCA_020846365.1 Bacteroidota bacterium | reverse complement strand
GTCGCTCATCCTCCGCAATTCGACACACTCCGCGGGTGCATACGGCATGCCCGGCGGTACCAGTTCGATCCGCTTCTCTACAAACGTCATCCGCGGCGATACCGGGAGGGGATTGAAGTGAAACAGATCGGGGGGATTGTTGTGCGGCGTCCGCAACACTATGTCGCTCTTGGAGCGCTTGCAGCCCTCCTGGCTTGTGCGGCCGGTTTGATTGCCGGACACGGAATGCTCGTCTTGCTGAGCGTGTTGGCCGTTGTGTTCTGCGGGTTTCTCTTCAGGCAGAAATACCAGGGATTGGCGGCCCTCAACCCCCTCGAAATCCACAAAACGGTGGGTTTTTCGGTCGTTCCGTTCGTCTACCTCTTCTCGCTCGTCAAGGGTTGCATCCGCTATCGTTCATTCCGTATACTGTTGTAGGCGGGCATCATGAAAACAAAGACTGAAGGCGGAGCCGCACGCACATCGGCGGAACGCCTCGGGGTTTTTGGGGGCACATTTGATCCGATACATCTCGGACATCTGATCGTTGCCTCGCATGTACGGGAGGTCATGCACCTTGACCGGATGGTGTTCGTTCCGGCGTCAATTCCCCCGCACAAGCGTGGCAACGATATATCTCCCGGAGACAAGCGCATGGCAATGATCCGGGCAGCAGTAAAAGATGATCCCTTGGCAACAGTATCCCGTATCGAATTGGATCGTGGAGGAATTTCGTACACCATTGACACCCTCAGGGCGCTGAAGGCGATGCATCCGGGTGTACAGTTGACCCTTCTCATCGGTATGGACAACGTGAGCGATTTCCGATCCTGGAAGTCCCCTGAAGCCATTCTGGAGGAGGCAGCGGTGGTCGTGATGACGAGACCGGGATACGAGCCCGGCCCCAAAGACAAGCCCTGGCTGAGACACATGGAACTGTGCGAAGTGCCGTTCATCGGAATTTCGGCCAGGGACATCCGCCGCAGAGTGGCCAACGGAAAGAGCATCCGCTATCTTGTACCTGAAGCAGTCGAACGGTACATCCAGAGACACGGTTTGTATCGGCAGCACCGGGGTGTGTGAGGCAACTGGAACCTCTTCGGGGAGGGCAGGATATGCGAGCAATCCTACTCGTGGTGGTGTTCGCCATCTTCTGGTCGGGGTGCGGCGAATCGAAGTGGCGTCCCTCAAGCGACAAAGTGTGGACGGTGGCCGAGCTCAAGAGTCTACAAGGCAAGACGCGCGACGAGGTCAGGGAGATCCTGGGGCCTCCCACGGGGCTCTATACGATCGACGCAAAGGGGCGCTGGCATTACCCCCATATGAACGTGACGGACCAGGAATCGGGCGACCAGTGGGTCGCGACCGTGAAGGTCTACTTTTCACAGCTGGGGGAGCAACGGGCGACAATCATAGAAATCACCAAGCGACAGGGGGATCAGGAGTAAGCCGATGAAACAAGTCTCCCATGGCTCTTCCCCTCCTCGCATCCTGGTCGTTGAAGACGGCGTGATCATGGCACGTGACATCGAACGACGCCTGCAAGCGCTCGGCTACGGTGTGGCGGGCGTTGCCGCGTCCGGCGACGAAGCTGTGCGCGTGGTAACTCACGTCAGACCGGATCTCGTGCTCATGGACGTGCGTCTGAAAGGATCCCTGGACGGCATTCAGGCAGCAGAAAAGATACACGCGCTTGCGGATGTACCGATCGTGTACGCCACGGCGTATTCCGATACTGCCACCCTGACGCGTGCCCGACAGACCGATCCATTCGGCTATGTGTTGAAGCCCTTTGATGAGAAAGAGCTCATGACGACGATCGAAATGGCTCTCTATCGTCACAGGACACAGAAACGCCTGATGGAGAGCGAACAGCGGTACCGGTTGCTCTCGGAAGTGACCAACGCATTTGCCTATGGACTCCATATCTCGCCGGAGGGGGAATCGCACGTTGAATGGGTGACGGAGGGATTCACACGGCTGACAGGGAAGGACGCGGAGGCGCTGCTCGAATTGAAAGATCTCGTGCATCCCGATGACGAGTCCGTCGTTCGCGAACGATCCCGGCGGATCGCAGCGGGCAAAGACGTGGCAGCGGAATACCGGCTCCGTTCCCGCGACGGAGAATATCGATGGGTGAAGGATCTGGCAAGGCCTTCGCGCGGAAATGGGAAACCCGGCGGAACGAGCATGACAGGCGTCGTTCAGGATGTGACGTTGATCATGGCCGCGGAAGAGCGCGTACAGGAATCGCATCGTGCCCGTGAACAGTTCGACGAAGAGATCCGTTCACACATCTCCAGCTTCGGGAAACGGGTGCTCGCTCTCCTCGAAAGCCGGGCAAGCGCGATAAAGGCAAAGGCCGAGACTTGGGAGCATGCAGTTGCTCGCGTCCAGGGGATGATCCACCGTTATGAAAGCGCCTATGCGGGCGGCTCAGCCCGGCGATGTCCTGTGGGCCGCGAAGTCCACAAACTCACGGCAGAGCTGTTCAAACGACACGATGCGCCCCGGGTGACGTATTCGGTGGAAGCAGAGCCGCTGGAGGTGGATGCGAGGCTCGGCGCCGTCGTGTTGCTCGTCGCGGAAGAGCTCATAACGAACAGCCTTGCATACGGGTTTCCCGATGGAAGAAAGGGACTCGTCAGCGTAACCCTTCAGAATCCGAATCAGAAGCACATCTTATTGCAGATCGCAGACGATGGAGTGGGGCTTGGTAAGCGGTTTGACCTGCGAAAGCCCAGAAGTGGTGGCCTGAGTTACGTACGGGAGCTTTGTGAAGCCGTGAAAGCCGGGATTGAGCTGGAGAAGAAGAAGGAGGGAGTGACGTTCCGCGTGGTGTGTCCCGTCTGAGAAGTGGCTAATAGTAGCCACTCTTCGAAACGCAAAACCCACCGTTGCTTTCGTTCACCTCGGCAGTTGACTGAGCCTGAATTGACTCCTGGCAAGGATAGGCCAGGAAAGAGGGTCAGATATCAGTCTTGAGATAGTACGGGAGGCTACGCTTCATTTTCTCGCGTTGTGCGCGATATTGAGCCTCTTTTTTCCTGCAAACCGGGCAACGACGCATGCTGGGATTCCCTGGGAAATCCCTGCCGCATTGCCTGCATATCGTATATGACGTCTTTTTGCTCATACGACTATTTAACAATATCCACCTCAGTTTAGTTCGCCATCACTCCGGCTTTTTTTTGTGATTCGGCTCCCCTTCACGGCGTTACCCCTGTGAGCCCGCTCACGGCAAATGCCCCCCCTCGAGCGTAGATTATGATCACCAGTCATAGGATCACGGTGTGCGGTTCCAGCTTTAAAGAACACAATCAGGGGTGAGTCATGAAAACCTACCATACAGTCTCTCGATTGATGCTGGTTGGTCTGTTGCTTTGTTCCGCCGGCACACTGGCTGCGGAGGGATGGAAGCTCCAGTCGAGCGGTACAGACTACAATCTGATGGAAGTCCAGTTTGTGGACACGGCCAAAGCCATCGCCGTGGGGGAGAGCGGCATCATCCTCAAGACGACTGATGGAGGAACAAACTGGGCGCCTGTCGTAAGCGGCATATCAACAAGGTTGAACGCCGTCGAATTCGCCTCCACTCAGGTCGGCATAGTCGACGGTCTCGGTGGCGTGATCTTGAGGACCACCGATGGAGGTGACTCGTGGAATCCTGTGTCCAGTGGCACCACCTCCGACTTGTATGGGGCCTGCTTCGTCAACGCCACCGTCGGGACCATCGTCGGATTCGACGGGACGATTCTCAGAACGACGGATGGAGGCGCGACCTGGAATCCCCAGACGAGCGGGACCATTGCCAGACTGTATGAAGTCGAGTTTACGGACCCGTCCGTCGGCAATGCCGTGGGCCAGAACGGCACCATCCTGCGGACTACCGACGCTGGCGCCACCTGGACGCCGCAAGTGACCGGGGAAGACCAGCTGGACTTCTACGGGATTGATTTCCGCGATGCCATGAACGGTATCGTCGTCGGTGAGTTCGGCATTATCCGCGTCACGACGGACGGAGGTGCGGCATGGACGAGCCAGGCAAGCATGACTGCCGAGACACTGCTGGCCGTCGACTTCTACAACGACCAGATCGGGACCATCGTGGGCACCAAAGGAACAATTGTCTCCACGACCGACGGGGGGACAACGTGGGTGCCTGACACGAGCGGGACGGTTGAAGCGTTGAACGAAGTGCACTACGCCGTGCCCAACCGCGTCGTGGCCATCGGCGCGAAAGGAACAATTCTGAGTAGGGAGGCCACCGGTCCGACATCAGTCTCACCAATCGATCTCACGCCCGGGGCGTTCGAACTTCGCCAGAACTATCCCAATCCTTTCAACCCATCGACACGGGTGAGTTTTCACCTGCCGGCCGCGACGCACGCGCGCATTGTCGTCTTCGACGCGTTGGGAAGAGTCGTCGCCGAGCCATTGAATGAGGGCCTGACTCCAGGCACATATGAGATCGTTTTCGACGGACGTGGATTGGCCAGCGGCACGTACTACTACCGGCTGACTGCCGGAACGCACACGGCGATTCGGGCGATGGTTTTGATGAAGTAGCCAGGATTGCGGTGGGTTGAGCGGGATACTTTCTGCGAAGTTTTTTCCATCGGGGGGGGAGGAGAAACGATGGTGCGGGGGGCACCGGAAGTTCTTCTCCCTTCGGTGGTTTTCCGGGCACCCCTGTGCAGGAACCTTCTGATCCGCCCGGTGCCGGCCAGCCCCGCACTCCTCAGAATCGTATCGTAAACACTGCTCCATCTCCCGGCTTTGATCTGCACGTAAGCGTTCCCCCGTGCATCCGGACAATCTGACGGGAGAGGCTCAAGCCTATTCCCGACCCCTTCTCTTTTGTCGTGTAGAAGGGCACGAAGATCTTCTCCATCGCGTCTTCGGGGATCCCCTTCCCGTTGTCGCTCACCTCGATCTCCACTCTCCCTTGCCGATCCAGCAGTCCCGAAAGGTGAATTCTGCCTCCCCTTGTTTCCTGAACCGCATGGAAGGCATTCTGCACGAGATTGATCAACACCTGTTCCATGAGGTCCGGATCTGCGTTCACTTCCAGGCTCTCGGGCTCCACGCGCGTGCTCAGGGTTGCTCCCGCTTGCGCGGCCTGAGTCCGCAGGAGAAGATCTACTCGTTGGACGAGGTCCTTCACGGCAAAAATCCTGAGCACCGGCTTCGGAATGAGCGTGAGGTTCCTGTAGGCGTCCACAAAATGGAGGAGCCCCTCGCTCCGCCTCGTGATGGTGACCATCGCCTCCCGCAAGTCGGTCAGGTCTGAGCGGACATCGTGTTCGTTGTCGGACAATGCCTCCTTTTGCAGTATTGCCGCAGCCGTAGAGGACAGGGAGGAGATGGGCGTGACGGAGTTCATGATTTCGTGCGTGAGAACGCGGATGAGTTTCTGCCAGGCCTCCATCTCCATGTCGTCGAGTTCCGACTGGATGTTCTGGAGGGAGACGAGAGTGTAGGGGCGTTCGTGGAGTCGTATCTCCGTCGCGTTCATCACCAGATGGAGCGGTTCCGGGAAATCGTCAAGCTTGAACGTGACCCTGTCGCCGGGCCGCAACGATCGAAGGGCCCTGGTGAGGTGCGGGCTGGCCGGCTCCAATGCCCGCAGGGTGGTCAGGTGCGTGACACGAAGCAGCCGCTTGGCTGCGGCGTTGATGATGCCGATCTCCCCGTCCGGCGCGAAAGACACGAGGCCGACGGGCACATGCTGAATGAGCGTTTGCAGAAAGTGATACTGCTCTTCACGGTCCCCCCGCACCTTCCGGAATTCACTCATGACGCTGTTGAATGCCGCATCCAGATCGTCAAAAGTTGATCCCTTCCCCTTCGCGATAAACGTCTGCGAGAAATCCGCGTAGGTGATTGCTTCGAGGAATCTGGTGAGGTCGACATTGGTCCGCTCGACAAACCGGATGAGCAATACGAGTTG
>JADLEA010000454.1 GCA_020846365.1 Bacteroidota bacterium | reverse complement strand
GATTCTCGTGTCAGAATTTTTGGTAAATCCGTGTCAGAATTTTTGGTAATTTTCGTGTAGGATTATTCCTACACGAAATTCAGGCTGGATTCGGCACTTTTTGTGGCGGATTGGTGTCTGTGGATCGGCCGCCGAACCCCTTCCAAGCCACGGTGGGAGCATTCCGGTCGCTCTTTGGGAGGGCGCGGGACAGGCCAGGAAATGGGTCGATTTCGGGGGGACGGCTCCTGCGGGAGAGTGAATCGCACGGAAATGCGTGGATGGGTCGGAGGGTAACTGCGGACTGAAGGAACCGACGAACTCACCGAAGAATCGGCCCCGATCGGCGCATAATTAATCCCAAATCTGACGCGGATTGGATCAAGACTTCGCAGGGCCTAATCGCAATTGGCCCTCAGGGCCACAACTGTCACGCAGGAGGCCGCGGGTTCGAGTCCCGTCAACCCCGCTTACTATGGGTCCCAGTGAACTTTGCTGACGACCCTTTTTTTATTGGGCTGACGTAACTGTCGTCAAATATTGCCAACTCTACTTCCGCTTCCCGCAGCATTACCCTATCGACCAAATGGTGCACGAATTGTTGCTCGTCGTAGGGAGAAATAAGAGAGAACACTTCAGGAAGGTCCTGCGATCCAGGTGACTCATGATAGGGTTCCTCTTGATGAATGCGTGTCGAAAGTTGATATCAATCCTCAATCGACGCGTGATATTCCTGGAGCGACCGGACAGTATATGGCCCTTTCTGGCGGTCCCTGATGCCCTCGGTTGCTGAAAGCGCAGCGGATGTGGTAGTTATATACGGGATTTTGTATCTGATCGCATTCTTCCTGATATATGAATCATCATACTCGCTGAGTCTTCCGGCCGGTGTGTTGACAACCAGGTGAATCTCTCCATTCTTGATGGCATCCACAATATTCGGTCTTCCTTCATGAACCTTCAGAATGCCAACTGCAGGGATTCCATTTTCTTCCAGGAATTGTCTGGTTCCGCAGGTTGACAGGATTTTGAATCCCATGTTGTGGAAATTCCTGGCAGCTTCCAGTATCCTGCTCTTGTCACGGTCTGCTATTGTGATCAGAACGGTGCCGCCTACAGGCAGAGGAGACTGTGTAGCTTCCTGGGACTTATAGAATGCCATGCCGTATGTATCTGCCATTCCAAGAACCTCACCGGTGGAACGCATCTCGGGACCCAACAGAGGATCAATGGTCGGGAACATATTGAAAGGAAAGACCGCTTCCTTGACTCCGTAATATTTCACCGGTTTGTTCTTCAAATTGAATTCAGATAGCTTCTGTCCGAGAAGAATCTGGGTGGCTATTCTTGCCATCGAAACGTTGCAGACCTTCGAAACCAGCGGTACTGTGCGGGAAGCTCTCGGATTGGCTTCGAGGATATATACGACATCTTCATAGATCGCGTACTGAATGTTCATCAGCCCTACAACATTCAGTTCCATTGCTATCCTGCGCGTGTAATCATAAATCGTCTTCTTGTGAACTTTCGGGATAACAACCGGAGGGATAACACAGGCTGAATCGCCGGAGTGGATGCCCGCGTATTCTATATGCTGCATCACGGCCGGGACAAATGCATCAATACCGTCGGAGATGGCATCTGCCTCTGTTTCTATTGCATCTTCAAGGAATCTATCAAGGAGAAGAGGCCGGTCGGGAGACACTCCTACCGCTTTGGCAACATATTCTTCAAGCATTGCCTGGTCAAGGATGATCTTCATCGCACGTCCGCCCAGCACATACGATGGTCTTATCATCAGCGGATAACCTATCCTATCGGCAATTGCCAGGGCTTCAGCAAGATTGCTGGCCATACCCGACTCAGGCTGAGGAATGCCAAGCCTTTCGATTACATGCCTGAACCGGTCACGGTCCTCGGCAAGATCGATTGTCTCAGGTGTCGTCCCGAGAATCCTGACACCGGCCTCATGCAGTTCGCGTGCAAGATTAAGCGGCGTCTGGCCGCCGAACTGGACAATTATTCCTTCGGGTTTTTCCTTTTCATAAATACTGAGGACATCTTCCGCGGTCAGCGGTTCAAAGTACAGCTTATCTGAAGTATCATAGTCCGTAGAGACTGTTTCCGGGTTACAGTTCACCATTATTGATTCAAAACCGGCATCCCGGATGGCGAAGGCTGCATGAACACAGCAATAGTCAAACTCAATTCCCTGCCCTATCCTGTTCGGACCGCCGCCAAGCACCATAATCTTCTTCCTGTTGCTCACTTCGACCCTGTTGGGAGCATTATAGGTGGAGAAAAAATACGCAGCATTCTCGACACCGCTTACAGGAATCGGTTCCCAGGCTTCATCAATACCTAGGGAGACACGCCTGGCCCTTAGCTCTCGTTCTGGAATATCAAGCAGTTTTGAAAGGTACTTGTCGGCAAAGCCATTCTTTTTGGCACTTTTCAGGACATTGTCGGGAGGGATTGACCCTTTGAATTTCAAAATGTTTTCTTCTTCCTCCACTAGCTCTTTCATCTGTTGTATGAAGTAGGGCTTGATGTGAGTTTTTCCGTAGAGTCCTTCGACATCAGCCCCCTTGCGTAGGGCTTCATACATCAGGAACTGTCGTTCGCTGGAGGGATACTCCAACATTGTCAGAAGCTCTTCGAGGGATTTCTTGTTGAAATCCTTTGCAAATCCCAATCCGTAACGTCCGATCTCTAGCGACCGGATAGCTTTCTGTAGAGCTTCTTTATAGGTTTTTCCTACGCTCATTACCTCGCCCACGGCCTGCATCTGGGTTCCCAGCCTGTCCTCGAGGCCTTCAAATTTCTCAAATGCCCAGCGGGGAAACTTGACTACGACATAATCGCCCGACGGGGTATACTTGTCCAGTGTCCCGTCTCTCCAGTACGGTAATTCATCGAGCGTTAAGCCTCCTGCAAGGAGTGAAGATACAAATGCAATCGGGAATCCGGTCGCCTTTGATGCCAGGGCAGATGATCTCGACGTGCGGGGATTGATTTCGATAACAACAACTTTCCCTGTCTTCGGATCATGAGCAAACTGAACATTTGTTCCGCCTATGACTTCAATGGCCTCGACAATATCATAGGAATATTTCTGAAGGCGTTTCTGCAGCTCCGGACTTATTGTGAGCATTGGTGCAGTACAATAAGAGTCGCCTGTATGCACACCCATGGCATCGACATTCTCGATGAAGCAGACTGTGATCATCTGGTTCTTTGCATCCCTCACCACTTCCAGTTCAAGTTCCTCCCAGCCTGCCACGGATTCCTCTACAAGTACCTGGCCGACAATACTTGCTGCGAGCCCCCTGCCGGCAATCGTGCGAAGCTCCTCCAGATTGTATACCAGCCCTCCGCCTGTTCCTCCCATGGTATAGGCAGGTCTTATCACAACAGGATACCCAAGTTCTGCCGCCACCTCTTCAGCTTCTTCAATACTGTTCACAGCTTTGCTCTCAGGCATCTCTATGCCGAGACGGTTCATCGTCTCCTTGAAAGCGGTTCTGTCCTCACCACGCTCAATGGCATCAATATTTACGCCGATGACCTTCACATTGTATTGTTCAAGAACACCTTTCTTCGCGAGCAGAGAGGATAGGTTCAACCCTGTCTGACCACCGAGGTTGGGTAGAAGGGCATCAGGACGTTCTTTCTTGATTATCTCCGTCAGTGCGAATTCGTTGAGGGGTTCGATATACGTCACATCAGCAATTTCCGGGTCGGTCATAATCGTTGCAGGATTCGAATTGACCAAAATGATCTTGTATCCCATTGACCGCAATGCCTTGCAGGCCTGGGTCCCTGAGTAGTCGAATTCGCATGCCTGCCCTATGATTATGGGTCCGGAACCAATGATGAGCACCTTGTTGATATCAGTTCTCTTTGGCATAAGGAATATGGATTCAGAAGACGCTGAATGATTGGAAATTAAGTCGACTGGTATTCACTCCGCCGCCCCGGAAAACCCGAACTTTAGCGAAATCCCTAATCAGCCTGGCAGGGTTCATGAGTCGCCTTCCGCTAGGTTGCCCGGAGTATGGAAGACGGAAAAGGACATATTAATTAATATACCAAAATCCCGCCGCCCGATCAACGAAGAGCAACCTCAATGCAGTTCCTGCCTTTTCGCCTCGCGCAAGAACTGACGGTAGGTCAGGTAGTTGGTCTCGGAGAGTGACCTGATGTGACCAAAAAGGAACCTTCCGACTATTGTCTGAGGGCCTAACCAAATCTACCCGCCGTGGTCGCAGATTAACAGAAGCCGACTACATGCTGAATCATTGGCAGACTCCGTTCATTGTCCATTGATCATCGATAATTCCTTCATCTATGTTTACTCAGGTCCTCACCACATTCCGACGCTGTCTGCCCAATCCTCAACAACACACAAGGCCCGCCCCGCTTCCCGGAACGAGCCTTGTACACACTTCACCATCCTACATCGTCACCGGACAAGCAGCATCTTACGCGTCTCCACATAGCTCCCGGCCTGCAGACGATAGAAGTACACTCCACTCGGGAGGCGCTTCGCATCGAAAACAACCTCGTGATACCCGGCGTCCTGTCCTCCCTGCACGAGTGTGGCGATCCGCTGACCGATGGTATTGATCACCGTCACACTCACAAACGCTCGACTCGGGAGACCATAGCGTATCGTCGTCGACGGGTTGAATGGGTTGGGGTAGTTTTGGTAAAGCCCAGCACGGAGAGGCAGCTCAAGCTTCCTGTCAATGCTGCTCGTTGCCACGATTGTGTCTCCGTACACAACCCCTCCCAGTAACACACCGACCAGTTGCTCGATGTCATCATACCTTCGCGCGGAATGGTGCTCACCGGCCGACCGATTGTATATCCCTATGCCTAACGCCGCACTTACGCTCCAATAGACCAAGTCATGAGGGGTCTGATGCCCGACCCACGTGGTCATCGACGGGTATTCGTTCCGAAATAGACGAACCGTGTCATGAGCGTATACAGGATGGTAGACCGGTTCTCCCCACTTGCTGCTATAGAGAGTGCCGTCAGCCGTGTAGCGCCATTGTTCCGAGCCGATCGTCTGGTCCGACAGATCCAACACCTGAACGATTCTCGTCCCATCGGTGGTCGTATCAATGATTTCACGGTTTATTTGGGAGACGGTACGTGTTTCGACCCCCCAGGTCGACTGAGAAATCGTACGCCGGTAGTACCACTTGTTGCCGACCGCAAAGGGATATGGTTCTCCGGAACTATCCGGCAGTATCTGCGAATTCGTGCCGGACGGGGCGAGGTTGAGGCTGCCGCTATCCGATGATTCAGAGATGCTCAGCATCGTCAGAGCAAGATAAATGCCTCCCATCCATGTTCTCCGGACAAGAGGCATATGCAGACCCATCGTTCCCCCTGCGATAGTGCTACCATCAATATACGCCGGGAGCCTTGAACAGTCAACTGGTCATTTCAAAAGGGGTGTGAAAAGCACACCTGCCGCTCCAGACTCCGCCCTCGTCACTGTTCAACTATCCAACAGCCAAAGTGCCCAATCCGCTCTGTTTTTCGTGTAGGAATTATCCTATAAGGAAATTACCAAAAATTCTGACACGCGATTACCAAAAATTCTGACACGAGAATCAGACTTTTTGGAATTGACAAACCCATGGTTCGAACGTACATTCGCTTACTTGATGCGCGAGGAGGGGGATTCCGACGTGAATCATCGTGCAACAATTGGCCGTGACGGCCTAAGTCAATTGCCAGCCAAACTCTCACCGGCTTATTCGCTTTCCCAATCATTCCAATGGGTGCACTGTAATTGCATTGGCCCCCCAAGAAACGATAATTGGAGCAAATAGCATGCGCTTCAACTTGCTGCTCATCGCAGGGATGTTCGTAGCCAGCGCCGGCATGCCAGGATGCCAAGAATCCGGGTCGGGTCCGGGTGATTGCACCGGTCTTTCGCTCCCGCCGAGAGAATGGCTCGGCGGACTGTCCAGCGAAGCAGTGCAGAGTGTGCTAAGACTCGATGGAACGGTTTGGTCATGGGGTCCCGGGTATTCCGGTACGCTTGGAAATGGGGACACTGCAAGTAGCGACACTCCTGTTCAGGCCCTCGATCTGCATGATGTTCTTGGCATTGACCAATCCTGGGGCGCCGCGGTTGCAGTCGACAAGCAAGGAGATATCTGGTTCTGGGGAAACGTCAGGTGGTACGCTGGTCCCCGCGACCAGGACACCAACACTTTGGCACCCGTGAAGCTCGCCCACCTCCCCGGAACAATTTCGATTTCAATGCACCTGAACGTAGTCCACCTTCTGAGATCTGACTGCACGGTCTGGCGCCTGGCACTTGACTTTTTTTCTCCAAAGGTATTGGACGGACCAACGAAGGTCGCCTGCAATGTTGTTTCCATCAACAAGTTGCTCGCCGTGACTGGAAGAGGTCGAATCTTCGAGCTTGTTCATGATCGATTCCTGACGGGTGAGTTGCTCGATGTTGTCGCCGTGGCAGGAGAGGCTTCTGCGCATGTTCTCGCATTGAGAAGCGACAGTACAGTTTGGGCCTTGGACAGCAACGTCGTGGGCGAGCTCGGGGACGGTACCTTTGTCTCGAGCGAGGTCCCCGTTCAGGTGAAAGGTCTCACAGACGTCGTTCAAATTTCAGCTCAATTCTCCTACAACCTGGCTCTCAAGAAGGATGGCTCCGTCTGGTTTTGGGGATTCGAAGGACGAGAAGGCGATCAGCTTGTCTATCAGAATACACCGATACGAATCGAAGGTCTCGACAATGTCGCACTCATATGTGCATTCGGCGAATGCCTTGTCATGAAGCGTGATGGGACCTACTGGCGATTTGATGTGAGGACCAGGATTCCCACGCAGGCACCATTGTAGTGATAATGAATCGATTGACAAATTGCATATACGTGGCACGATTGCGGACATAATCTCGCATGCTCTCCTACAAGCCCTTCAGAACACGGGAACAGGAACGGTTCCGTAGGGAACCTCGTCCGGCGGATCAAGAACCCGCGCAACCTGGCCGCTCTCGTCGATCCATGCTTCGGCCACGGGCTCGGTGCGGATAGTGTGGCGCAGAATATCGAGACCGTGCACCTCGGCGTGTCCGCGCAGCAGGGCTCGCGTGAAGACGACCTTGTGTTTGCGCGGGTCGTGATCACCCGGGGTGTTGTGTCCCCGCAGGCCGTTCATGGGGATTTCGGTGACGCCCCACTCCCACGGCATCACGTAATTGATGAGCCGTCCGCCGTTTGCTTCGACCAAATCGAGCCGTTCCTGCACGCGCGGGTCTGACAAGGCCGTCTGTGCAATGCGCTGTAACGTTGTTTCGTCCAGAGGCCTCAGCGATATGTAGACGGCGTTGGCGGCGTGGTATGTGAAGAGATGCCGATGGGTAAACAACTGGACGGCGAAGCCAATTCCGATCGCCAGGAGCAATACCGCCGCATATGCCGTGACTCCCGCGACGAGGCGAACCGGCCACGGCCGCGTGGACAATGCGCTGAGGAACGACATCCGGCCGGCGAGCGGCAAACGGAAGGGGAGGAAGCGCGGCGTTCTCTGCCGGTAATCCGCGTACGTCTGCCCGTACTTGCGCAGGCATTCACGTTCTTCAATCCAGGCCAATCCGTGGTAGGCAAAGAGCATGGTGACGAAGAACACGATCATGAGAAAACGGGGCCAGAGCAGGAGCATTCCGGCTCCCGCGAGGATGAAGGATGCGTATTGAGGGTGCCGAACGATGCGATAGAGGCCGCCGACAGCAGCGCCGCGTTTCCGGAGCTTCCGAGAGTAGACCTGCGCCGCACCAATCAGGAATCCGAGGCACCCGATTGCGACAAGAAGCGCGCCGGCGTATGGGGCCGCGTTCACGAGAGTCGACGACGTAGTCGCGAAGTGCGGCAAAAAGAAGCTCGTGAGCCAGGCAAGAGCCGTAATCTTGTTCAACCCCTCCAGCCCCGGTAGGTACGCCCCGTAGAAGTACGTGGCGAACGGGGTCGCCATGTAGAAGAATTCGAACACGATCAGCACATAGAAGGCAGCCATCGCCCACGCCGTGCCCCTGACTGCCTTTGTGGGATCTTTCGTGTCTCCGGTAATGAGTGCTTTCATTTCAATCTCTCCTTTCTCGACCATCCGGTCAGTCAGTATGATTTGGTTCTGCCGATTCGCATTGGCAGTACCACACAGAGCCATCTTCAGAGTGGTATCGTTATTCTTATGCCTGAGCACTCACGATGAAGCACCGGCATAATGTGGGGATCAGCCCGGTCCGCGGTCTGCACACTCCCCTCGTAGCAATCGCGGAAGTGCTTTCCGACGGTCCTTCCTATCGTGCATCCGATGATCGTCCCGGCGATCACGTCCGAAAGCCAATGCATGGTCGCTCCTTCGTGCGCGGTCACGCCGAAGAAGAGGTAGGCAATGAGTGCTACTCCGCCAACTTGAACCGTGAGACTCTTGTTGTAGAAGGTCATGAGTGACACGATCCAGGCCGAATTCGTGGCAAGATGGCCTGAAGGCCATCCGTAGTGCAGACCACCGCGAAGAAACCCGAACTGAAAGATATGGCTCGCCTCCCGCATATCCGGATACGCTGACGGGTCGGGACCCGGTCTTCCCGTAACCGCCTTCAGCACAGTGCCCGCCAACATCGCCACGCCAGCGGCTTGCAGAGCGCAACACCCCGCGGCATACGTCCTTCCATCGTCATTCGCTTTCCCCCATAGGTACATCCCGCCGCCCACAGCAAGCGGAGCAATATACCCTCCCCACAACGCCGCGGAGGTGTACTTGTCGTATGAAGCGATATTTCTGGCGAAGTAGTCATGGACATAATAGTCGGCGTCTGTCATGACAAGCAGATAGGTCGCAGCTGCGGCTGCGGGCAGTGCGAAAAGATTCCCTCCTGAGAAACTCTTGACGGCGTTGCCGCCGATGTTTGTGAATGGCGAAACGGCAGTGGAACTCCCTCCCTGCGAGCGGCTGATGTGCACACAAAAGAGGCAAAGGAATACCAGACAGAGGAATGATATCGTGTTCTCCATTTCTTGTGCCTCGTGATACATGGTGACGTGTTCGTTGACATGTTCCAGGCCCCAACATGGGCCATTGCATGGCAAATCTACGTCAATGGAGAAAGGATTTCTTCCAATCCGATAGGATTGGGAATCCTGCCTATCGGGAGATAGGCCTGCCCAGTTGAAATCCCAGGTGCAGACATGCCGGGTGGAGCAGCGTGTTTGCCCCTCGTGCTTCTTTTTGTTAGTTTGGCATGATGAGCTCCCTGACAACCATTCACACATTGCTCTACATCGGAGCCGCACAGGGTTTCCTCCTCGGCATCGTTCTTCTAACAGTCCCCCGCAGAAACCTGACGGCGAACCGGCTCCTGGCTGTGCTTCTCCTTCTCTTTTCCACTATGATGGTTCTGCATGTTCAGGCGGAGATTTCGGCAGACCCGGCACGGGACTCCGGTTCGCTTCACCACGGTGAGATATGGTTCCTCCTTTTCGGACCCCTCTTCTTCCTCTATGCGCGGGCATTGACCGAGGAGTCTTTCAGATGGACATGGAAGGATTTCACACACCTGCTCCCATTTGCATTTGGGCTTGCCGCGTCTGTTTCTGCCGGAACACTGCAACGTGGAGATCCGGCCCAGAGGTTCTGGGAGGTGTCGCTCCTGGCAATCATGGTATGTCAGGCGTTCGTCTACCTCTCCCTGGTGCTCCGCCTGCTGAGGCGCCATCAGAAGAAGGTGCGTGACAACTATTCCTCTCTCGAGCGGGTCAGCTTGCGTTGGTTGTGGTTCATCACCATCGCGTTTGTCGTCTTCTGGCCTGTGGCGCTCGTCGTTGAGCTGTTCAAGGACAACCCGCACGAGTGGAATGCCGTCTTGCTGTTGTGGGCAGGGTTCATGTATCTGATGAGCTACATGAGCCTTCGGCAGCCGGAAGTCTTCCAGGGACTTTCAACCAGGGAGCCCGATGGACCCACAGCGGAGAAGAGGAAATACCAGAAGTCGCGACTTTCCAAGGAAGAGGCAGAAGTGCAGTACGGGAAGCTTCAGGACCTCATGGTATCCGGGCGGCCCTATCTTGACTGCAACCTGACACTCTCCTCCCTCTCACGTCGGATGGGCATCTCGGTTCACCACCTGTCGCAGATCATCAACCAGCAAGGGGGGCGCAACTTTTTCGAGTTTGTGAACGCTTATCGCGTGGAGGAAGCACGGCGGCTCCTGGAGGATTCGCGGTCGGACCATCTCACCATCGCCGCAGTGGGTTTCGAGTCAGGTTTCAGTTCGGTGTCTTCGTTCAATGCTGTGTTCAGGCGGGCGTGCGGTTCCACACCCTCTCGTTACCGGTTGGCCCACCGTAACACCGCGTAGCGGATCTCTCCTTTTCATCTACGGCTATCGACCATCCATGGATGATGAAAGGTGCCGCCTTCTCGTACCCGGGTTACCTACTTCCTCGTCCGATCAATCACCGCGCGTGCCCAGCGCACAGCAAACTCCGGATAGTCTTCCGGATAGCGCGGACCGTCCTTCGTCATGATGACGAGCGAATGACCGACACCTGGTAAGGTACGAACCGTTACATCCCGTCCGGCTCTTTGCAGTCCCTCGAATACTGCGATCGTGCTCGCGGGTTCGATCACCTCATCCTTCTCGCCGATGATCTCGAGGAGGGATACGTTTGCGGCGTGGAAAGCTGGCGCCGGGTCATAGTTTATCATACGGGTGAAGGCGCGGAAGAAGGCCGGTGGAGTGTGAGTAGGGTCACGGACGATCTGCGGGATTATGGGCGCAAAGCGCGCGAACGATCGGAGTCTTATCGCAAGTGAATCGCGAGCCATCAGCATCTCGGAAGACCGGACCGCGATCGAATCTAAACCCGCCACCCGGGCATAGTACGCCCACAGCGCAGCTTTCGCAGCTGTGCCTGCCTCGATCTCTTCCGTTGACGCGCCGAGCGATCGAAGTGATGCGGCGGTCGCAAAAAGGGTTTGCTCGGATGGCCGCACTCCTGACCCGGAACTCAAGATGACGAACCTGATCTGTGGGTCACGACTCGCGGCAAGCGTCCCGATCCAGCCTCCCTCACTCCGCCCGAGGATGCCAATCTGGTCGCGAATAATATCCCCTCGCGAGCGCAGGTACATAACTCCGGCGCCAAGATCGGCCGCGAGATCGTCGTAGTCGGATGTGTCCAGCATGCCCGTAGATCTCCCCGAACCGCGCTTGTCATACAGAAGCACTGCGAAGCCGCCGCGTACGAACGCGTTTGCATGTACTCGAAACGCGGGCTCGTCAAAGGTTCCCGGGCCGGCACCGTGGGCGATCACGATTGCCGGAAACGGTCCGTTGCCGTCGGGCTTGAGCATAGCACCTGCAAGGCGGACAGGGGGATTCGAGAACTGCATGGAATCGATCTTGAATGCAAACGGCGGCGCACCGTCTGTCTGCGCATATGCCACTGTTGCGAGGCCAAAGAGAGCAAGAGAGATGGCCCCGCACAAGCATGAAAGGAAGAACCGGAGGATCATGGATCGCACCTGAATAATGAGTGTCACGCAAATGTGCATCTTGAACGTGCTCGTAGGAATCCACACATCCGACTGCTCCCCGGATGCGTGCAGAAATATACTCGCGGGTGCCAGGATAGTCAAGGCGGGCAACAGGAATCACGACGAGGCCGGCCGCAACGTTGCATCCAACTCGGCCCCTCTGTACATTGACCCTCGCGACCTCCGCCACACCTCGCCGCAACCCGGGACCCCATGAGGCCTCCTTGGATCCGCGGGACAAGCGTAAGCAAGGCATTGATTCTTTTATTGGGCATGAATATGCAGACATCAGGACTATCTCTCAAGCACACACTCCCCTCGCCAATAACTCTCTCCCTTGTCCTCCTCTTCCTCTTCTACTCAGTGTCGCCCGCGGTCCCTTCAGGAAAAGAAATTGTTGATTCCGGCAGGTTGCAGGTGACTATCTCGGAAGAGGGACGTATCTCTGCAGTCTCAGCCATAAGGGGGTGGAATAGGCCCGTGTCTGGCGGAACCCACCTGGAGGGATGTTCCGAGTCGCGACCTCCTGTTCTCTCACGCATCGAGGGCGGAGGGGTCCGCTATGTTAGAGAACTGACCGACTCGACTGGCAAGTATCACTGCCGCGTTACCGATGAGTTCCGTTCGGAGGGTGCGGCGGTACGGTGGGATGTGACGATCGAGGGACTGGACGGACCGTGGTCCACCGGGATAGCGACCGCGATGACTTTTCCTGACACGGCCGGGGTGCGCTTCTGGACCCCCTGGGGAAGCCCGGGTCATCTCAGCCCTGCAGATTGGGGCGGAGAAGGGATCGAATGGCACGATCCCTTCGAGACTCGAAGCTTTCGCGACATGCATCTTGTGTACGGTGGTCACTTCGGCAAGGGAGCGGGTTTTGCGATCCCGGTGTTCGCGGTCATGGACACGTTGCGCGGTTCAGGTATTTCTCTGGCCATGTCTCCCGAAGACCTCCAGCTCGATCTCCACATGATCACGAACCGCGCGGGCGAGGTCACCCAGGTGCGTAGATTTCACAGGATCGTCAAAGGACGGCCGATCCGCTTCACCATGCATATCTTCGAACATGAGGCAGATTGGCGGCCGGTGGTCGCATTCATGGTGGACCACTATCCCCGCTTCTTCCGCCCCCCGTTGAAGAACGCGCTCGACCTCTGCGCGCTTGGCGCGTATTCCTCGCACGAAGGAGCGGTCGACACGGCTAAATATCGTGCGATGGGCGGCATTCTCAATTGGAAGGCGTCGTTCGACTTCAGCTACATGGGGATGTTCATCCCACCGGTGCCAAACGACACGACCCAATGGCAACGGTTCGATGTGACATCCGAAGGAAGGCCGATTCCCGGTCTGCGCACATACAGTTCCATTGAGCGGATGCGCAGCTATGCGCGTACAATGAAGTCGCTGGGATTCGCAACACTGAACTACTTCAACGTCACAGAATTCGGGGGTTCATCTGTCTACGATACCGCCGTCGTCTTCCCTCCAAGATCGTACTCCCGGGAGGAACAGGTGTGGCAAAACCCCTCCGCTTTCCTGAGCCAGCATTTCCCGGGCGCAGTCCTTTTCGGCGCCCTCGACCACGTCGGCTGGCACAAGCGAACGCCGCAGCAGCACATGGACTCCCCTGTGCGATTCCACACGGAGCCCTTCTGGACATGGGGCGGCGCCATCGCGACCGATGTAGGCGATAGCGCGTACGCGGCGTTTCTTCTGGATCAGGCGATCCGTCACGTGGAGAAGATTCCCGATGCCCAGGGTATCTGCATGGATCGATTCGATTGGTTCAATGAGTACAACTGGCATGCAGATGATGGAGTGAGTTGGGCGGGCGGAAGATCAGCGCGCTCATTGCTCGTGTCATTCAGGGAGTTCATTCCCCGGCTGTCGGGCATCATGCACGAACATGACCGGGCGATGTTCTGTAACCCGCATATGAATCGGCTCGAATTGATGGAGCATTTCGACGGGGTCTACAATGAGTTTGGACACATCGGCCACAACCTCAATCTCTCGGCGTTTCTGTGCCTGTTCAAACCCCTCCTCTGCTGGACTCCGGACAAAGAAACGGTCATGAAGGGACCCGACGAGTACTTCCAGCGTCATCTGCTGATGGGTGCTTTTCCCACAGCGCCGTTCCCGGGGAACGACCATACCATCCGCCCCGATTCAGCCGTTGAGCGGCACTATCTGGCATATGGGAGGATGTTCCAGCTGCTGAAAGGGAGAGAATGGGTTCTGCTTCCCCGTGTCGCCGAGATTCTGGGAGGTACCGCGCTCTGTAATCTCTTCCGAACCGGCGAAGGCGCTCTCCTGCTTCCCGTCATGATGGGAACAACCGATACTACAACCGTGATCGTGCGTCACGTCCGTGAACTCCTGGGTTCACGTGCAGCCGCGCTGGAGATCTGGTATCCCGGCAGGTCCGCTCCACTTCAGACCGTCACTGAAGCGGT
>JADLEA010000453.1 GCA_020846365.1 Bacteroidota bacterium | reverse complement strand
CCCTAGGACGACCATCCGCTTTGCAGTTGCATCAACGAGCTTTGTCAACATTTCGGTCTTTGATATACTCGGGCGTGAAGTAACTGTGCTTCTGTCGGAAGAGGTCGCCCCCGGCATGCACGAAACCACGTTTGATGGGCATTCCCTAGCGAGTGGAATCTATCTCTACAGCATTCGAGCCGGCGGTTTCTTTCAATCCAGAGTTATGCATTTATCCAAGTAACTGTTGGACTGCAAAGGGTCGCATGGCAAACGCTACCACGTCGCTCGCTCTGTCGCAGACGTCTTGATTTGGGATGGAGTGATCTTGAAGGAAGATTCATGAGAGCAATTGTGTATACGAAATACGGGTCACCGGATGTGCTCCAGCTCAAGGATGTTGAAAAACCTACACCCAAGGACGACGAAATCCTGGTGAAGGTCCATGCGGCTTCCGTAAATGCCTATGACTGGCATTTCCTGACCGCCGACATATTCCTGATTCGCGTGATGACCGGTGGACTGTTCAAACCCAAAAACACGAGACTCGGCGCTGACGTAGCGGGGCGAGTTGAAGCCGTCGGCAGAAACGCCAGGCAGTTTCAGCCAGGTGACGAGGTCTTCGGGGATATGGCAGGACATGGTAACGGCAGTTTCGCCGAGTATGTCTCGGCTCCTGAAAGCGTGTTTGCCTTGAAGCCAGCGAACCTATCGTTTGAGGAAGCTGCAGCTGTGCCAATGGCGGCTGTCACTGCCCTGCAGGGTCTGCGCGATGAAGGGCGAGTTCGTCCGGGGCAAAAGGTCCTGATTAATGGCGCCTCAGGCGGAGTGGGAACATTCGCAGTGCAGATAGCCAAATGGTTCGGGGCCGAAGTGACTGCCGTATGCAGTACCAGAAACCTGGACCAGGCGCGCTCGCTTGGGGCTGACCATGTTATTGATTACACCAAGGAGGATTTCACCCAAAGCGGGCGACAGTTTGACCTGATTCTTGCTGTAAACGGATATCATTCGCTCTCGGCGTACAAGCGTGCTCTAGCTCCCATGGGTGTCTATATTATGGCAGGAGGGTCCCAGGCTCAGATCTTTGAAGCTATGCTCCTGGGATCATGGATGTCAATAACCGGCGGCAAGAAAATGGGGGGCGTGTCGGCGAAACCAAACCAGGATGATCTGGTGTTTATCAAAGGTCTGCTGGAGGCCGGCAAGGTCGTACCGGTTATCGATAGACGTTTTCCATTGAGGGAGACGGCTGAAGCTCTCCGGTATCTTGGAGAAGGACATGCGCGAGGGAAAATAGTCATCACCATATGAGGGTAGCCATGGTAAATGCGAACCGGGTCATGCTGGCGGTCGAGCTGTTTTGTTATTGGCTGTTTCTCACAACTGGATTTGAGCCGGTGGAAGGGAAGATAGCACACGTTGTCGGGACCGTGGCTTGTGCATGGTCGGTCTACAACGGGATAAAGTGGCACTACAAAATGAAAGACGGCGAAGGTCTCTCCTGGGCAGTCATCGGCGGGTTGGTGTTCGTAGGATTCACTGCCAGATGGCTGGTTGCGGTCTCCTGATGGCTTGAACAGAAAGGACGCTCCACAATCAAAGGGCAAACATCAACTAAATATCTCAACAAATCGGAGAAAGAACGGTGGCGCTGAAGAAGAAGAGGAGAAAGATCGTGGGCAGGAAGAAGCCGAAATCCGGGAAACCGTCGCGTGCGGTCGGAACACGCAAGCCATCCACCAGATCTGCGTCCGCGGGCAAGCGGAGCACCGGTCAGGCAGTTGGTGAAGCCGCTTCAAAGCTCATCGACCGTCGGATACGCGACCTCGGAGGATGGCGCGGCGAAACGCTCGCACGGATGCGGAAGTTGATCCTGGAAGCCGACCCCGGAATGACCGAGGAGTGGAAGTGGATGGGAACGCCCGTGTGGTCGCACCACGGGAATGTCTGCACCGGTGAGGCGTATACGAAAGTTGTGAAGCTCACGTTCGCGCAGGGAGCCGGAATCCCGGACCCATCAGGGCTGTTCAATTCCAGTTTGGAAGGCAACACGCGAAGGGCAATCGACATCCACGAAGGGGAGAAGGTCGACGCGCGGGCGTTCAAAGCGCTTGTGAAGGCCGCGGTAGCCCGGAATGCATTGTCCGCGAAAAAGGCCAGTCCAGGGGAGAAGAAGACCGGGCGGGTGAAACTTCTCTCTGGAGGCAATCCGCAAATACCGAAGGGCGACGGTGACGCGCCGGTGCAGGCGTACATCGCAGCGTTGCCGGGCTGGAAGACCGACATCGGGGGTCGACTCGACAAGCTTATCGTGCAAAGCGTGCCCAACGTGCGTAAGGCAGTGAAGTGGAACTCCCCCTTCTACGGCATCGAAGGCCAGGGGTGGTTCCTGGGCATCCACGTCTTCACGCATTACGTGAAGGTGACGTTCTTCAGGGGCACCCTGCTGAAACCGGTCCCGCCCGGTGGGACGGGGGAAGAGGCGCGGTGGATCGACATTCACGAGAACGATCTTAATGAAACGCAAATGGCGATGTGGGTGAAGCAGGCCGCCGCATTGCCCGGCTGGATTCCCTAGCCGGGCCCGTTCAAATCGAAAGGATTCATGCCATGGAGAATTCGAGCGCAAGACCCATGAAAGTGTGCATTGTGGGTGCCTCAGGAAAACTCGGGCGGTACATGGTCAAGCACGCGCTAGATCGTGGCTATGATGTGGTGGGGGTCTGCCGTGAGAAGAGCGTCGCAAAGCTCGATGCATTCAAAGGGCGCATCAAGATCTTCCCTGGCCCCACAAACGATCGCGAGGTAATCGGGAAGGCGGTTGCCGGATGCGATGGCGTGCTCACGGTTCTTGTCCCCTGGGGGAGGAGCCAGTACGCTACAGGGACAGCTCAGGCCGTCATGGATTTGGCCCGTCCGGGCGCCCGGTTGATCTTTTCGTGCGGCTGGCATATCACACGCGACGGACTTGACAAGTTTTCAAGTCTTCTCAAATGGCAGGAGCGCGCTGCCCGATGGATCGGCTCGTTCACCCGTCTTTTAGACATTGACGATCAGATCGAAGCGTGCCGTCGCATCTTCAACAGCGGAACACGCTGGACCGTCGTGCGCGGAAGCGACCTGGAAGAGGGTGAGAGCCAGGGTTTGCCTGTATGGAGCCGGCATGTTGGCGATCCGATCCTCGAGAGCAATCTCACGCGCCGCGTGGACTTTGCTCTCTTCATGGTGGCGGCTCTCGAGAACGATGAGCTGATCCACGAGTCACCCGCCATTGTTGGTTGTCAATCGACCTCAGCCCGTACGCACGCCGCGGCAGCAGACGGAGGCGAAAGGAGGTCGCATATGCCGTGAGACCGATCTTCGATGCTTCCATGCGTGTCTTGCTCTTCGTGCTCATCATGATTCTCTGGTCGTGGATGCTCCATCTACGGCTTTCGAGCAGCCTGGATATTTCGATTATTGTGGGAGGAGTAGTCATTGTCTTCCCGATCGCCTGGTTTGGGAGGAAGCTGCTTGATAAGAATCCGACAGCGATTCGCACAGGCCGGATAACAACACGAGTGCACTATACCATAGTGATCCTGGCCGGCATTGCCATCATTCGGGCATTGAGAATCCTCCAGGAAGGTCCGGACGGGTTGCTTCCTGTGCCCACCGGAATCGGCCTGGTCCTGGTGATGATTACAGGCGGCGTCACGCTGCTGGTCGTGCTCAACCTAGCCGTGAAAGGTCTTGGAGCGCCGTTTGCGGTTGCGCTCAGCCGGAGATTGGCAGTGGATTGGCTGTACGCCTGGACGCGCAATCCCATGGTCCTCGCGGTTGTGGCCCTGGGTCTCTCGCTGGGGGTCTGGTTTCAATCGCTATGGTTCGTGCTCTGGGTCCTTCTCCTGTTCGCTCCGGCACTTCTTTTCTTCGTGAAGGTGTATGAGGAACGGGAGCTGGAGATCCGATTCGGGGCCTCCTATCTGGAGTACAAGTCCAGGACGCCCATGTTAATTCCGAGGAGGCCGGCAAACTAAGCCAATGATATCGACGCACTCGCAGAAAACCATTG
>JADLEA010000452.1 GCA_020846365.1 Bacteroidota bacterium | reverse complement strand
GTGGCCCTCCAGGCGGTCGAGATCGTCGCCGAACGGCCCCTGGTGAACAAGAGCGCAACCAATGCCGTGCGCATCAACACGGCAGAAGACCTTGCGGCAATGCCCGTCAGGGGCATTAACAATATCCTGGCGGTGACGCCGGGCGTCGTCGTCCAGGACGGCGCGCTGTTTATCCGGGGCGGCCGGCTCGACGAGACCGGGTACTACCTCGAGGGCGTCAGCATCCGCAATCCTCTCACCGGGGCCAGGGCCGTCACCCTCGTACAAGACGCAATCGAGGAAATTCAGGTCCAGGCCGGCGGATACAATGCGGAGTTCGGCGGAGCCAACGCCGGCATCATCCAGCAGCAGCTGCGCACGGGTACCTCGACGTGGAAAGCCAGCGCACAATACATCACGGACAATATCACGTTCAAATCCGGCGGGAAATTCCTGGACGGCAAAGAACGGCTGGGCACGCGCTGGTACGGCTATTCTGAATTCACGGGAAGCGTCAGCGGACCGATCGTTACCGACCAGTTCAAATTCTT
The DNA here is from genome assembly GCA_020846365.1 of Bacteroidota bacterium. Lineage (GTDB taxonomy): Bacteria > Bacteroidota > Ignavibacteria > UBA10030 > UBA6906 > JAGDMK01. The sequence continues at coordinate 16,175 of JADLEA010000452.1, read as the reverse complement.
CGGGTTGTTCAACTACCTCTACCAGCGGGAGCAGACCCCGCAACCCTATCCGGGGATCAATCTGGGCCAGGTCGTGGGTCAGACCGGAGACACCGTCAATCTGGTCTATCCCGCGGGTCCACTCATGAAGAATCCGCGCGAGGATATTACCGGTACGGCGACCCTGACCATGGACTTCAGTCCCCTGACACTGCGTGCTGCAGGGACGTACACCGGGACGTTGCGGTACAATGCATACAACTCCCACCGGAATGCCGGAGCGATCGCCAACATGTTCAACACCGATCGCATTGAGGAAATACGGCAAAAGGACGCAGCGGGAAGCCTGAAGCTGACCCATCTGCTCAACCCGACAACCTTCTACGAGGTGACGCTGGGATACTTCCATCAGTCACAGAAGCAGTGGGATCCCTATTTGCAGGATGATTTTCTGCACTACGGTGACAGCGTGGCGAATGCGAACGTCGGGTGGGTCTGGCAGCGCACCGCCGCAGACATTGCAAGCGGGCAGACCGGACGCTACCTCCGGCCGACGCGCAAGATCCTCTATGATTTCGCGTTCAACTCCCCCGGCGAGCCGCTGGCCGGATACGTAAAGTGGAAGAGAGAAAACATAAGCGTCAACGGCGCATTCGTGACGCAGCTCGGCTCGGAACATTCTCTGAAGATCGGCGGAGAATTCCAGCGCTACACCATCCGGAACTACTCCTGGGCGAATGAGAGCGTGTTCACTCTTGCGGGCCTCCTGGCCGCCAACGAGGCGTTGCCGGCCGGCGATCCGAGCAAGGTTGCACCGGAACAGGTGCTCATCAACCGTGGCGTGAACAACTACGGCTACGATGTGTGGGGCAACGAAACGAATGAATCGGGTTTCAACGGTCCGAGGCATCCGGTATTCGCTTCCGCCTATATCCAGGACAAGATCGAATACAACGACCTCGTCATGAACATCGGCGTCCGGTACGACTACATCAACATCGACAACTATGCGTTCCTGGATCCGGGACAGCCTGACCTGGCGATCGATCCTTACAGCGGCGCCATCAACCCCGCTGGTTTGGTAAAGGCCGGTGCGTTCCACGGTGTAAGTCCGCGCGTGGGGCTCTCCTTCCCCGTGACGGATCAGACGGTGTTCCACACGCAGTTCGGGCAGTTCGTGCAGCAGTCGCGGCTCGCGGATGTGTACCAGGGCATGTACTATACCGCTTCCAACGTCCGCGGCGGTTTCTATATCCACACGCCGGTGGGGTATGATGTCCGCCCGACGCGCACCACGCAATATGAGATCGGGTTCACGCAACAGGTGGGGGATTTTGCCTCGTTCGACATCACGGGTTATTACAAGGACATCAAGGACCAGGTCGTGTTCGAGCAGTGGAATACGAACGCTAGCTCTGCGCTTGGCGCATATTTTGCACTTGCCAACGGCGATTTCGCGACCACGAAGGGTGTTGAGGTCACGTTCAACATGAGACGCACGAAGCGCCTGCAAGCCAATGCCTCTCTCGCATTTCAGGACGCGCGGGGAACGGGCTCCTTCCCGAACTCGCAGCGCGGGATCGTGGGTGCGCCGCTCGACGGCGTGACGCAATTCCGGCCGCAATATGTCTCCCCGCTGGAGTATAACAACGCCATCCGCGGAAATGTGAATCTGGACTACCGGTTTGCGCCGGATGAAGGGGGTCCGATCCTCGAACGGCTGGGTGCATCCGCGTTGCTGACGTTCAACAGCGGCCACCCGTACACGCGCGGCATCGGCGGTCAGGATCTGGAGGGTGAGGCCCGCAGCCGCACGCCCGTCGAGCCCCTGAACTCGTCCACTACCCCCTGGGTCTTCCAGGTGGACCTGCGCATCGACAAGACCGTCCGTCTGTTCGATGCATTGAGCGCGAACTTCTTCATCCATGTGATCAATCTCTTTGACACGAAGAACATTTCGAATGTGTTCCTGAGAACCGGGTCAACGGACGACGACGGTATTCTGAGCGATCCTTCGCTCGGCGCGCCCCTCATCTCCACCTATGGCCCGCAGTATGCCGATGTCTACAGGGCCATCAACATCGACTACTACGAGCGGTACCAGAACGCCGTAGCCCTGTCGACGGTGCCGTATTTCTATGGACCTCCGCGCCAGATTCGTTTTGGCGTCCGGCTTGAGTACTAATCCTGAAGGAGCACTCTCTTATGAATCGTGTAACCATGCTTTTCGCGACTATGCTTCTGATCGCGGCAGTCGGTGTTGCCCGCGATGACGGGAAGAGCGCCGACGGCCGGAAGCAGCTGCAAAAGCCCACCGGTTCCCCGGTGTACACCTTTGTGAACATCAACAACATCTCCACGGTGTTGCGGAACGACGGGACTGCAGACATCGATGTGGCACAACAGAACTCGGGGCTTGTCTTTCCGAAAGGAAGCAGGAAAACCGCGATGTACTCGAGCGGATTGTTGTGGGGGGCGAAGATCGCCGGTGACCCCCAGGTGCGCGTCGGCGGATCCGGCCACCGCAGCGGCCTGCAGCCGGGACGGGTGCTGTCCGTAGGAGTCGCCGAAGATCCCAATCTGGATCATGTCCGCATCTATCGCGTCCGTCCGGACTACCGGAACGCAGATCTCAGCGCGGAGATTGCCGATGAAGGCATAAGCGCGGCTGAGATCCGCGCGCAGTATGAGGCAGACTGGAACGCCTGGCCCGCAGCACAAGGCGCTCCGTTCACCGACGTGGACAGCAACGGAACCTACGATCCGACGGTGGATATCCCTGGCGTCACCGGTGCAGACCAAACCGTGTGGTTCGTGGCCAATGACCTCAATTCCACCAACACGGCCGACCTGTACGGTGCGCAACCTCTGGGGATCGAATGCCAGTTCACCAGCTGGGCGTACGCCCAGGAGGGTCCTCTGGGCAATATGATCTTCAAGAGCTTTGTGATCATCAACAAGAGCACGCAAACCTTCGACAGCATGTACGTGGCGATGTGGTCTGATCCTGACCTGGGATTCGCTGATGACGATTTCGTCGGATGCGACACGTCGCTGAGTCTGGGATTTGTGTACAATGCGGCGAACGTGGATCAGACGTACGGCTCCCTTCCTCCTCCCGCCGCTGGATTCGACTTCTTCCAGGGGCCGCGGGTTCCATCACCCGGAAGCTCGGCAATTTTCCGCGGGCGGCTCGTGGATGGATACCAGAACCTGCCGATGACGTCGTTCTTCTACTTCATCAGGTCCGATCTCACCCTGGCCGATCCTGTGCAGGGAGATCCTGCCGGCTCGACGCAGATGTACAACTTCATGCGTGGACGGATCGGGTTGACTGGTCAGCCCTTCAGGGATCCACAGGGGAATGAGACCCCCTATGTGCTCATCGGCGATCCTGTGGCGGAGAGCGGATGGCTGGATGGACAGCAGTATCCCAGCGGCGACAGGCGCATGGGCCTTTCCTCAGGGCCGTTCTTCATGTCGCCGGGGGATACACAGGAGGTAGTCGTCGCGGAGATCTGTGCCGGCGCAATTCCCGGCGTAGACCGTCTGACTGCGGTCAACCTGCTCAAGTTCTATGACAAAGCGGCGCAGCTGGCGTACGATAATTTCTTCCAGCTTCCTTCGCCGCCGCCGGCGCCGAAGGTGACGATTACCGAACTGGACCAGGAAATCCTGATCAACTGGGGGGATGAGCCCGCTGCCGTTGCGGCTACGGAAACGGCAAATAACCGCGGCTTCAAGTTCCAGGGGTACAACGTGTACCAGCTCCCGTCAGCGGGCGCCACGGCGACAGAAGGAAGGAAGATCGCCGTGTTTGACCTGGCAGGTGACGGGATCACGCGCATCACCGATCAGGTGTTCGATGCGTCCATCGGCGTCGTGACCGGCAAGGTAGTGCAGCTGGGCACCGACATCGGCGTCAAGAGGTTTCTCAGTGTGACTGGCGACGCGCTGAACGGCGGATCCCCGCTTGTGAACGGCGTCCGTTACTATTTTGCCGTCACATCCTACAGCTTCAATGAGGATCCCAACGCCGTGCCGAACAACCTGGAGAACCCACTGCAGTCGTTCGTTGCCATCCCGCACTCGACAAACCCGGGCGTGCGGTATGCGGGCGTGGCAGGAGATACCATTCAACCCGTGTCGCATACCGGCTCAAGCGACGGGAGCATCGTTCCGCTGGTGGTTGACCCGGCCAGAACAACCGGACATACCTACAATGTCCGGTTCGAAGACGACGGCGGCGCGATCGTGTGGAAGCTGGTCGACGTAACCGATGGCGACACGCTGCTGCGCGGACAGAGCAACCAGACCGGCGATGAAGACTACCTGGTAGTCGACGGCGTTCAGGTCAAGGTCCTTGGTCCTCCTCCGGGAATGAAAGCGTATGACATTCCTTCCGGGGAACGGCGCTGGACGTTTGCCGGTGGCGCGGACGGCTTCCAGATGGAGGGCTTCAGCGGGGCGATGGGAAGTGCGTTACATGGCTGGGGCGACGGCGTGGCGGATGACCAGCTGCGCAACGTCCTCCTGAAGCTTGCAGCAGTCGACACCAACGGAGTCGTGCAGGACCCGAACGATCCCGACCTGTCCTACGCGTATCGCTATGTTCGGGGCGCGCAACTGCCCCCCGCGAAGCCCGAGTTTGCACCCTTCCTCGTGAACACCTCGGGCAGCTACGCCTATCAGGGCTACGAAAAGAGCGTCCCCTTCGCGGCGTACAATGTCGAAACAGAGCCCCCGACCCGGCTGATGGTCGGACACGTGGAAAACAACTTCGCCAACGGCATGGTTGACGGTAAGTACTGGCCACCGAACTACGAGGACCTCAGCAACACTTCCGGGGACGGACCGCGCGAGTGGTTCTTCGTGTTCGATGTCCCGTACAGCGAGACCCCGGACGCGAGGCTCATGGTCAACATTCTGGATGAAGTGGGTCTTCCGATCATGTACTTTGCCACGCCGGCGCGGCGCGGTAACGTGCCGTTCTCTGCAGAGGACGAATTCCTGATCGAGGCGAATCACATCAACAGCGTCGCCGATGTTTTCGGTTTCACCGCACCCGCGGTGACGTATGACGCAACGCTGGCGAAGTCCGATGCTGACCAGATCAATGTGTTCCCCAATCCGTACTACGGCGTGAACACCGAAGAGATCAACAAGTACAACCGATTCGTCACCTTCACCCATCTGCCGCAGGAAGCGGTCATCCGCATCTACAACCTTGCGGGCGTTCAGGTGCGTGAGATCCGCAAAAACAGCGCATCGCAGTTCGAGCGGTGGGACCTCGCAAATGAATCGGGGCTCCCGGTGGGAAGCGGCTTGTACATCGCGCATATTGAAATGCCGGGTCTCGGCGGCGCGACGAAAATCCTGAAACTGGCGATCGTCCAGGAACAGCAGATCCTGGATCGGTTCTAATGTCCGAAGGAAAGAGGAACACTATGAAAACAACCATGCGATTTATCATCGTTCTGGCGTTCGTGGCCGTCCTGACGACCCTGGCCATGGCCGGTGCAGGGAATCGCGGAGGCACCAGCGGAGCCAGCGAGTTGCTGGTCCCGGTCGGTACCCGCGACATTGCCATGGGAGGATCCACGATCGCCACCACGCGTGACATCGAGGCACTCTTCTGGAATCCAGCCGCGGTGGGCCGTATGACCAACGCCGCCACCGTGTACGTTTCCCATATGAGCTACATCGCCGACATCGGCATCAACTATGGGGCCGTGTCAGCAAACTTCGAGGGCTTCGGCGTCGTGTCGCTCAGCCTGAAATCCCTGGCCGTGGGAGATATCCTGGTCACGACAACCACGGATCCTGACGGCACCGGCAAGACGTTCACGCCGCAGTTCTTCACGGTGGGCTTGAGCTATTCGCGCCTGCTGAACGACCGGATCGCCGTCGGGTTGACGACGAAAATCATCTCCGAACGGATGGGCGATGTCAGCGCGTCCGGTGTTGCGTTCGACATTGGCGTCGCGTATGACAATCTCGCCTCAATCAACGGCCTCAGCCTCGGCGTGACGGTAAAAAATGTCGGGCCGTCCATGCAGTTTGACGGTTCAGGACTCCTGACGACGGCATCGGTGGCGACGCAAAACCGCCCCGCGGGCCTCTACCAGGTCCAGGCGGCCCCGTTCGAACTCCCATCCTCGATCGAATTCGGCGTGGGATACAAACGCGGTCTGGACGACGCCAATTCCGTCCTCCTGTCTGGTGCGTTCCAGAGCAACAACTTCTCCGACGACGAATACAAGCTCGGATTGGAATACTCCTACCAGGATATGTTCTTCCTGAGAGGGGGGTACAATTTCGCCCAGCGTGAAACCGACGTGCGGCAGTATCTGTATGGCGGGAGCTTCGGCGCGGGCGTGAAGTACTCCCTCGGGAATACGGATATCACGGTCGATTACGCTTACCGTTCCGTGAAGGTATTTGATGCGAGCCATGTGTTTTCGGTGAAACTCGGATTCTAAGTCAGGGAAGAACCTGAGGTTCGTGACGCCGCAGAGGTGCGAAGTCGCGGAGTGGACAAGCTGCTTTCACTCTGCTGCTTCGCGCCAAAGCGGCGTTGCTATGTGAGAGGGAGATTCTGTGGATGTGCGCGGAGAGTAACGGCAGCCGGAGTTGACGGGGTCAGGGGTACACGAGGTGGATGATAACGATGAACGGACCAGCAGAGGGGGAGCAATCTTCAGCAGACAGGGCAAGACAGATGAGGGATCCGGGGGGTTCCGGACGGGATTGCGATGCGACGGGGGTTTGCTACGAGATTAACCCTGGGCCAGACGGGGTGACATAGAGTGCCCGACCGTGGTCCCACCAACAGGAAACCAGTCCTCGCCCACTCCATAGACATGGCGGAGATGCCAGAGCACGCCCGGCTTCGGCAGGCAGACATCTTTTTCCCAGCGTTCCACCGCCACCCAGGAATACCCGATCTTCTCCGCAACCTGGCGCAAGGTCATGCCCGCCCCAAGCCGTGCTCCCCTGAGACGTTGCCCCAATGATGCCCCGAACCGCCGGTCGTGGATCAGATGGTCGATCGCGGTGGAAACAACCTTCTGTTTCTCCTCCGATACCGGGGTTCTCCCGTACAGTATCTGCCACACGTATTGACGGGAAACTCCCAGGTGCATCGCCAGGTCCGTGATGGTTATGCCCCAGGGGCGCATGCGCACGCGCACCTCGCTGCCCCATGTCGAGGAGGCAGAGGTCCGGCGGGGAGCTAATGGGAGGATTCGGGCAGCATTTTTCATGGTGTATTATCATAGCGCATTCTCTTCGTCATCTCAAGAAGTACGAGACAGGACGCATAGAATTGAGACGAAGTGCGGGAATCTGTGGATGAATTCCCCTGTTCACTAGAGGGAGCTGTACGACGCTGCATCGACCCGCGCTGGCACCGTGTCAACGCATGCAGTGGATACGAGGAAACTGCAAAATCTTGTGAAATTCGCGGTTTTGGCTGTTCTCGCGGATTTTGTGCAACCCGTCACAGGGTTCGCCGTATAGGGGTACATTCCGGCCCATGCATCCGGATGCTGTCCTTTGAAATAGCGAGATGTAGGGCGATCACACACAAAAAGGGAGGTTTCGGTGAAAGGGATAAAAAAAGTGCTCGCGTATGGTGCAGGTGCGATTGTCCTCGCGGCGGCAATCGGTCTGGCGGTCCTCTTCCTGGGTTACCCGGACGGCGGACCTGCACCCCAGGTCAATGTCGTTTCATCTCCGGAGCGCGTGGCACGCGGCGAATACATTGCCAATCACGTGGCGGTGTGTATAGACTGCCATTCCACCCGCGATTGGTCCAGGTTTTCAGGGCCTCCGGTAGCCGGGACGGAGGGGATGGGTGGGGAGGCATTTGATGAGAAACTTGGATTCCCTGGAAGCATCTCGCCCTTAAACATCACGCCTGCCGGCATCGGCGGCATGACCGATGGCGAAGTGGCGCATGCGATCGTCTCCGGTATCGGCAAGGGTGGCCGGCCCCTCTTCCCCATGATGCCCTATATGGCGTACAACTCCCTCTCGCAAGAAGATCTTGAATCTGTGATTGCCTACATCCTCACCCTCAAACCCGTCAACCACGAAGTCTCAGAACGCCGGCTGGATTTTCCGATCAACATCCTCGTCCGTACCATGCCGATGGAGTATTCGCCCGCGCCGCCCCCGAACAAAGGCAACGCCTTCGAATACGGCAAGTACCTTACCACCCTCGCCAGTTGTATTCACTGCCACACACCGCAGGAGAAGGGTGAATTGCTGAAAGGCAAAGAATTCTCGGGAGGATGGGAGGTTCCCACTCCGCAGGGGACGATCCGGTCGGCCAATATCACGCCGGACGAAGAAACGGGGATCGGACTCTGGACAAAGGACATCTTCATCGCGAAGTTCAAGGAGTTTGAGCACGCGGACAGCGCCAAGCTCGACCTTGCCGCGATGGGACGCCAGAGCATCATGCCGTGGACAATGTACGCGGGCATGACGGAGGAAGACCTCGGCGCCATTTACGACTATCTGCGAACAGTCCCTGCGCTCAAGAACCGGGTTGAGGTCTGGACCTCTCGTTGAATCCTATTCCAGATAGCGAAGGATTCCCCGCATCAACGCCTGACGTTGAGAAGCGCCGAGGATCGTTTCGAACGGAAATCCCAGGACGACGATGTTGCTGGTCCCCTTGTACCCTATACCTGCGCTGAAAGAGTTCTCGGCATAGCGCAGGAGAGTCTTGCCGCCTTGAACAGGTCTCAGCGCCTCGGGAGATTCGACGGCGTATATGCTGTCGTTGACCGAGGTGCTGAACTGTATGGTTGTTCCCGCTGGAAGGATCGATGTGTCGCTTGCGAGCACTCGTCCTGTCCGGGATGCGTGTCCGGTAACCCAGGTGCACTTGAGTGTCTCGACAGCGAACCGCATGCCGGAGCTGTCGGCGGGCAGTGTGGACCAGAGATCGCTTCCGATGTGACTTCCGGAAACGAGCAATCGCCCCCCGTTAGCCGTAAAGCCGTTCAAGACGCGCCGCATCTCTTCCGGGAATGCGACGAAACGCACGCCGTGCAATGAATCCAGCTCTGGACGCACATGCCGCGTTGCGCGCTCTTCTCCCAGAATGAGATCCACCACGCGGTACTCCCCCAGAATAACCGTGCTGTCCATTATCGCTTCGTCGCTGCATGAGACGAATGAGCGGCCCAGGCCGCGGAGTGCGGCTCCGTGCACCGCGGGGTAGTCGAACGTATTACCGGCCACAAGCCGCGTTTCGTCATCGGCAAAGCTCGCCCCGAATCCCGGACTGTCGTTGGACCTGAAAGGGGAGGCCGGCAGGAAGTCATGCTGTATCCCGGTAAAATTGAAATCAATTCTATCCGGCACACCGGCATCGGTGACATTCATGAAGCCGGAGAACGCGGGCGATTCAACGATCGCAGGCGCCGAGATTCTGTCAAAGCCGTTCACGATGAGGACGGGAGAGGAGTCGCCCGGCATCCTGCAGACCGAGAGGACCTCGGACGGCATGCTCTGCCCTCCATCGTTCACCGCGCTCACGTAGTAGCTGGTGATGACGCCGGGAGGAGGGGGAGGCAGGAGGCACTCCGTTGACTCGAAGAGACGCCCGTTGTCGAAGCCGCCGTTCTCTACCCGCGTATACACGATGTAGCGGTCGGGGGCCGCAGTGGGTTCGAGCGGATCGACCGTGGGATTCCATCGCAACCGTACTTCCCCCGAAGAAGCGAATTCGGCCGCGAAACCCGTTATGGGGAGTGGCTGGACGGTATAGTCCGGCCTGTTCGGAACGGAAAGAAACCGGAGCATGGACTTGTAGATAGCCCGTGCGACGTCGAACCGGAACTGCGGATCCAGCATGAACCGCATATCCAGGAAGTTCTGGTGGGACAGGAGTTCCAGTAGGACGCCGGGGAAATTCGGCCGGACTGCCTCGCTGTAGTCCGCGTTGCGCAGGTCGCGGCGTTGCCATGCCGGATCGTGCAGGAGGCGAATGTCCTCAACGATCTGCGTTTGCATGATATCGGCAAAGTCGCGATTGGCCAGGCGCGAGACGCCGTCCGGGAAAACCAGTGCAGAATCATACCCTTCGACGCTGTAGATGAGCAAGGTCCCGATCGTGGTGTCGTTGCGGCTTATGCCCGCGTCCGTGTGGAAGGCAAGCGAAACATCGATGGGAATCCCCAATCCCTTGATCTCGCGATTTTTGTTCGGTCCGCGCGGTGCGCCTGCAAGGTAGTTCCCGAACTCCGCACGGCTTTGATAATCGTCTTTGTAGTCGTTGGTATCACCGTTCAGGTTGTAGACCAGCGTGTCCGGCATGCCTGCGAACTGCAGGTAGTAGCGGGCGCCCTCCACGAACCGGGGGCGTTCGCTGACACTGCCGCCGCGTTCCACAATCCCCATGCCGCCCCCGAAGCGTACGGCATCTGCGCTGATGCGAAGCCCCGGAATACTGCTCGCGCTGGTCAGCCGGAGACTCCCGCTGTCCGGCGAGCTCCCCTTCCGGAACACGAACGTCCCGAGGTAGTGCCACGTGCTTCCGCCGACGCGCTGATTGACCCGGAAGGACGTTTGACCGCCGGTGTGGTGTACGGTGTAGCGCGCATCCTGCGTGCTGCTGTCGGTCGACGGATATGCAATGGATACGGAGTAGGAACCTGTTTCGGGGATGTCGGGAGTCCACCTGATTTCATTCCTTCCCTGGAGGTCAGTGATTGTCCACCGGCTGGATCCCAGGAGGAAGGGATTCACGTTTGCGGGATAGGAAGGTGCCGGCCGGAAGCCGGGAGCATCAGTTGTCCACCCATTCCTACGGTCGTGCGCAAGTTCAACATATCCTGCTACGGCAGTGTCATTGTCCAGGATGACCTCGTGTGTTTGCACGTCCCGTTCGCGGGGGAGATGAACGCGCGCTCCGGCGTTCTCAAGCATCGGTATGAGATAGGGGAGGGTATAGGAGAGCGGGCCGAGATCTTCCACCGACTGGAAGAGCCGCGGCCGCTGCCATTCCCAGCGCCGCTCTGCATTGTTATAGTACCAACCGTGACTGTGCCAGAGCAGTACGTTTTTGTTTTCCAGTCCGCGTGACGGATAGACCGGCCGGCTGGTGTTTACGACAACCGGATCAGCAGCAGGGATTCGGGCTTTGGGAATCCGCGCGGTGTCAATCTTGATCGGAGCCCGGCGATAGTAGTTTGGCACCAGTTCCTGGATGGGCGTGCGCAGGGTGCGGACCTCGAAGCGGTAGCCGGGATACGCGTCGCCGAAATGCGTGTGGACACCGGCCATGATCCGGTCCACCGTCTCCGTCCGGAATGGTTGGCCGGCGAACTCTTTGCTCAGCGTGACAATCACGGTGCGCGTTGTGTCATTCACGCGAACAGAATCCAGTTTGGATGCCGGGGGCACGGGGAAGGGAAGATCGCGCCGGGCGACTGCCTCGGCGAAGGATGCCGTCCGGTCCCATTGGAGTTGTTGTGTGGAAATGCAGCCTGAAACCCCGGCGGCGAGCAGAAGTATCCCTGTCCATATCCATTGACCGGCGGTGCGAAGCAAGTCCCGCATACTGGCTCCTTCTAGAATTGAATAGTGAATCCGAGGCTGGGGAGTATCGGGAACATATGGGTCTGAATGGTCCTGTACTCCATGATCGATCTGTCGAAGTAATACTCTTCCAGTGCGACGTTTGTATGGTTAGTCACGTTCATGACATCCACATAGAAACTCCATTGCCAGCCGAACCATTCGGGGTACGTCGTAGCGCGGAAATCCAGACGGAAATAGTCCGGGAGCCGGCCACTGTTCAGATTGCGCAGGCCGCCGCGGTCTGTCGCGAACACGACGCCCCGCCAGTCGCTGTCGAGTTTCGGCGTCAACGCACCGGTCAGGGAATCCTGCGCCTTGTAGATCCGCGGGGCGTACCCGATAGGAGGAGTTGAGGGGAAGCCGGATCCGTAGGCAGCGGCGATGTTCAGGTCAAGCCATGACGCGCACCGGTAGCCAAGCACGACATTGACGCTGTGCCGCCTGTCAAAGTCAAACGGATACGACCACCCCTGGCGTTCCCGGGTCGCCTTCCCATAGGCATACCCCAGCCAGCCATACAGGGGAAAGCCGTCATTCCGAAAGATTTTCTGCAGAACGATCTCGCCCCCCAACGAGGCGCCGGTCGCGCTGTTGGCCGGGATCGTCGTAAGGGAGTCTCCCGGAACCGGCACGGGCTGAGTCCACGCTTCGGGTCTGGTGATGTCCGCCATTCCCGTTCTCTCGCTACGATAGAGCGTTCCGGTGACAATGGCAGGAAAGATGAGATCGCGAAAGCTCTTCTGGTACGCCTCGATGCGCAGCTGCCAGTCCTGTGAGAGCAGAGTCTCCCAGGAAAGGGTAATGTGGCTGGCCGTTTCCGGCCTGAGTCCGGCCGGCCTGTCGCCGGAGAGATCAAACGTGGTGTTGTTGATGTACGTTTCGTAGCCCGGAATGAACGACTTTTCGTATCCCGGGGATTGGTAGTACATTCCCCATGCAAGACGAATGCTGTTTCCGGGACTCCAGGAATAGGATGCCGCGAGCCGCGGCGCGAGGGTCGAGCGTGCTATGATGCCGAAGTAATCAAACCGCAAGCCGGGCTCGAGGGTGATGGACTCCGAAATCCGGTACGTATCGTGCACGTACGCGCCGAAGGAGAGGGAGGACACGGACGCCGCAAAATTGTCCGGGAGCATGGAATAGCGGAAGTTGGATTGGCGGATCGCGAAAATGCGCGGATCAAACTGAACGCCGATAGCAATGTCGGTGAGAAGACGGTGTGCGACAACACCTGCCTCGAGCGTGTGAACGGGCGATGCCTGCCAGACCAGAGAAGCGCTTGCCGAGAATTTTCTGAAAAGGAAATTGTACGCGCCCGCTGAGCGGAGAAGATCCGGCACGCTGATGCCGGAAGCGCGAAGCGAATCCTGCAGCCGCTCGACTTCCTCCGTCGAGAGATCAAGCCCGAACGACGTCGCCGAGTTCTGCATGCCGGAGAAGGAATTCGTCCCCCCGTTCTGTGTGAAGGATACGCCGTACCGGCCGACGAGCTCCGGGGAATGCGTCCAGAGCCACTGCACGCCCGCCACATCGTTGAAGGTGAGATCATCCAGGGAGATTTCTTCGATCGAACCGGCAGCGGGTCCTTCAACGAGACTCGCCCGATCGCGGTTGGTGATGCCGGTGAAAACGATCTTGTGGCGATACTCCGGTTGCAGGGAGAGCCGGAACTGAAAATCCTGAAACGTGGGGAGGACAACGTCGCCTTTTGCGAGTCCTGCCGCTTTGACGATGGGTGTAGCGATCCAATCATAGTACGTGCGCCGGGTCGAAAGCAGCCAGGAGCCGTTCCAGGGCGGGGCGTCTTCCGCATAGTACATATCCGATCGTGCAGAGTCCGTCTCGTGCGTTTCCAGCAGGAACGATCCCTCTGCGACGAGGTTCACATTCGTGATGCTGAGATTGGCCCGTGCCTGGAAAGGCCTGTCGCTCAAACTTCCGTCCCGGTTGGCGACGTCAACGACGGCCGATAGCCGGTCGGAGTATCGTGCCGGAAATCCTCCGGCAAGGAGGCCGATGCGTTCGACGGTCTGCGGGTTGAACATGGATACGATCCCGTACAGGCGATACGGACTCAACACCTCGATGCCGTCCAGAATCACGAGGTTCTCTTCGGGTCTGCCACCGCGAACTACCAGTTGCGTGGTGAAATCGTTGGGAGAGGTCACTCCGGGATAGGACTGCAGAGTTCGCAGGACATCCTCCGCCGCGCCCGCCCGGAACTGCACTTCCCTGGGCGGGAGCGAAGCAACGGTGAAACCGGCGGAAAGCTCTGTCGCGGTGCGCGGGGCGGCAAGCACATCCACACCCTGCATCTGGTAGAGAACAGGGACGAGACGGAAGAGAAAGTCAGCCGTGTCGCTCGAGGAAACGTGTATCTCATGCTGCCCGCCGCGATAACCGACGAGTGAGAGTCCGATCGTGTGTGTGCCGGGGTCATCGAGCCGGAAGAGGAAACGGCCGTAGATGTTGCTGAAGGTGAACGCCTTGCCACCGTCCAGGGATACATATGCTCCGGCGATGTTCCGTCCGGCCGGATCGACCACGCGTCCCCGCAAGACACCCTGTGCGTCCAGACGGGCGTACAGGAAAAGGCACATCACGGCAAGAAGTATCCGACGCATCGGCATCACGGCACTATCGGTTCACGACAACAGTTCGCCTACAGGAAGATCTCTACGCCGATCGCGGGACTCGCAAGCCCGAAATAGGAGATCTTGCTCTTGCCTGTCATGCCGATATCGAAGAACCGGACCTGTCCGGAGACCAGAAGCGTCTTGGAGATCTCATATGCAGCTCCGAAACTCCCCCAGAGCGAAGAGTTGGACTCGTTCCTGCTTTCTCCGGGTTCGGTGGCGGTTCCGGGCATCTTCACGCTGTAGTTGATGAAGGCAATGCTGAGTTTGAAGAATGGCCGGATGTCCTTCATGCCGCCGAAGAGGATCTTTCCGTAGGGGGCCAATTCCACAGCCGTGACGTTGTCGAATGCTTTGGAATCCCCGGAGGAGGTTCCCGAGAGGAATCCCACCTGGAGGCCTGCGTGGATTGATGGGGTGACGGCATAGAACACGGCGGCGCCGTACACCGGAACAGGAACAAGTCCGATACTTACGGCCTCACCGACGGTGACGCCGACGCCGAGTTTTCGTTGCGCGAGTGTCTCTGAGCATGTGCAGAGAACAAGCGCCGTGACGAGGAGTAGTGTTGCGCGGTGATTCATGGTTTCTCCTTTGGGTTCGATGCACCAACCAACCTGTTTGGGTGAACGGGATTGACGGGAAGACGTGCGAAAGAACGGGAGGTGTGAACAGGGAGGTGGTTGCGGAACCTCCGCCTCAATCCGACGGTCCGATATAGAAATTGCGATCCCAAGCATGCTGCCGGAGCGCATCCAGTAGTTCCTGGGAGAGGCGGAGGCCGTCCGAAACGGCACAATTGCTTTCGACGTTGCTCACGGTGCGCATCCCCGGAATCACGGTGGAGACTGCGGCGGGATGGAGGCAAAACCGGAGGGCAAGCTCGGGAAGTGTTGGTGCCTCCGGTCCGAGCAACGGCTTAAGCCTCTCGACGCGCTCGAACACCTGCCGTTTCCGATCGCCTCGAAAGTAGCTGTCACGCCAGTCTCCGGGTGGAAAGACTGTTTCCGGGGTGATCTGTCCCGTAAGTCCGCCTTCGTCGAACGGCACCCGGACGATAACGCCCACATCATGCTGGAGGCATGCCTGAAAGAGGTGTTCACGGGGACTCTGATCGAAGATATTGTAGATCACCTGCACTACGTCGATTTTGCCGGAAGCGACTGCACGCAGGGCATTGGACGGCTGGTGATCGTTAATAGAGATCCCCACGAACCGGATTTTGCCTTCCTCCCTCAGCGCAGCGATTGCCTCATACCATTCCGCTACATCCGTCCAGTCGTCCTGCCAGACATGGAACTGCTGGACGTCGATCGTGTCGACGCCCAGATTTTTGAGGCTCTGTTCTGTGGAGCGAATGATGTGGGCATACGGAAACGTCTGAGCGATCGTGCTGCCCTGGCGCGCGGGCCAGGCCATGTTTCTCGGAGGGATCTTTGACGCCACGTACAGCGAGTCGTGACGCTCTTTCAGGAATGCCCCGAGGATCTGTTCGCTGTGGCCGTTGCCGTACACAAGGGCTGTATCGAAAAAGTTGATGCCCAGGTCGGCCGCACGGTGAAGAGCCCGGTTCGATTCGTCGTCCCTGGCGCCGATCCACATCGTGCCGCCAATCCCCCACGTCCCGTGGCCAATTTCGGAGACTTCCAGCCCCGTCCGTCCGAGCTTCCGTTTCAGCATGGTGTTACCAGTGTGTCCTCAGCATCGTCTAAGTATTAAGTATAGCAAGCGCAAGACACAAACACAAGGTTGATAATGGCCAAGTTGCCTTGCCAGCGAATCGCATAGGGCGCGGACAGCCCCGTCGCCTCGCCAACACGTCGAGTCAAACGTCGAATCGACAGCTTGTGCATTGGAGCCGCATTTGTTAGATTACGCCATGGAGTACAATCCCGCCGATGCTCTGAAGAACGTGGTGAGGCCTCAGATTCATGTGACGTTGGAGAAGGACGGAGTTCC